>NZ_FMDK01000244.1 GCF_900091995.1 Streptomyces sp. MnatMP-M17 | reverse complement strand
GCGCCGCCTGCCGGTGCGTCGGCCGGCCCCGCGCCGCCGCGGGCGGCGCTCATCGCCGCCGCCGTCTCCTCCAGCGTCTCGACGCGCCGTCCGGCCAGTGCCACCGACCAGCCCGCCGCGTTCAGGGCCACCGCGACCGCCCGGCCGATACCGGAACCGGCTCCGGTCACCACGGCTGTTCTCCGGTCGGTGTCGGTCCTCCGCATGGCGTCCATGGCCACGCAGCGTACGTGAGGTACAACTTGGCGAGGCACACGGATCACTATCTCCATAGCTCCGCCATGTGCATGTTGTGTACCCGACAACAGGGCGCCTTCGCCCCCGAGTGGAATTCCAGGTGACAGCCGCCGTCAGGGGAGGGGCACATGACACCTTTTCACCGCCGGACACTGGGAACAGGACCGCGCGTACCGGCGCAGGTCGTACCCGCAGCGGGCGTACCCGCGCATGGAACTCCCGTACAGCGAGCGTCAATAACAACGTCAACGTCAGCCGGAATGTCAGCCGGAACGTCAAGCGCGGCGGGGACGTCGGCGCGAACGTCAACCTCGGCGGGCACGCACTCACTCGAACTGAGGGCCGCAGCCGCGCATCTCGGCCGGCGCCGCTTCCTCACCGGTACCGCTGCCGCCGCCGCGCTGGCCTTCGCCGTCAATCTGCCGACCGCGGGCATCGCGGGCGCGGCCCAACTGGACGCCAGGAAGATCGCCGAGGACCCGTTCACGCTCGGCGTCGCCTCCGGTGATCCGCGTCCCGACGGCGTTCTGCTCTGGACGCGGCTGGCGCCACGCCCGTACGAGCCCGACAGCGGGCTGCCGCCCAACCGTGTCGCGGTGCGCTGGGAGTTGGCGCAGGACGCGCGCTTCACGCGGATCGTCAAGCGCGGAGAGGCCGACGCGCATCCGGAGTTCCATCACAGTGTGCATGTCGATGTGCCCGGCCTGGGCGCGGACCGCGTGTACTACTTCCGCTTCCGCGTCGGCAACTGGATCAGCCCGGTGGGCCGTACGCGTACCGCGCCCGCGAGCAGCGCCCGTATCAGCGAGCTGAAGTTCGCCGCCGTCTCCTGCCAGGCGTACCACGACGGCTACTTCACCGCGTACAAGCATCTGGCGGAGGAGGACCTCGATGTGGTCTTCCATCTCGGCGACTATCTGTACGAGTACGCCGTCAGCGCGGTCGGCGGCGCGCGCAACTATCCGGAGCCGCGGCTGCCCGCGCACTTCAACCGCGAGACGACGACGCTGGAGGACTACCGGCTGCGGTACGGCCTCTACAAGTCGGACCCGGATCTGCGGGCCGCGCACGCCGCGCATCCGTTCGTCGTGACGTGGGACGACCACGAGACGGAGAACAACTACGCCGGGGACACGCCCGAGAACGACATCCCGCCGGAGGAGTTCCTGCTGCGCAGGGCGTCGGCGTACCGCGCGTACTGGGAGAACCAGCCGCTGCGCCTCCCGCAGCGGCCTCAGGGCTCCGACATGAAGCTCTACCGGCGGCTGGACTTCGGGCGTCTGGCGCGGTTCGACATCCTGGACACCCGGCAGTACCGCTCGGACCAGGCGTACGGCGACGGCTGGCAGACGCCGGGCCCGGAGTCGGAGGATCCGTCGCGCACACTGACCGGCGAGGCGCAGGAGCGGTGGCTGCTGGACGGCTGGAAGAAGTCGGCGGCCATCTGGAACGTCGTACCGCAGCAGGTGACCTTCTCGCAGCGCCGCAATCTCACGACGCCGGACTTCAAGCTGTCGATGGACTCGTGGGACGGCTATCCGGCGTCGCGGCAGCGGCTGCTGAGCGGTGTGGAGGCGGCCGGCATCAAGAACCTCATGGTGCTGACCGGCGATGTGCACACCGCCTACGCGTACGACATCAAGAAGGACTGGAACAACCCGAGGTCGCGCACGCTCGGCACGGAGATCGTGACCACGTCCATCTCCAGCGGCCGGGACGGCGCGGACCGCCCGTCCAACTGGTCCACCCTGATGACGGCCAACCCGCACATGAAGTTCTACAACGGCCGCCGCGGCTATGTGACGGTGACGCTCACCGCGAAGCGCGCCCGAGCGGACTTCAAAACGGTCAACGCGGTCACCACACCGGGGGCCCCACTGACAACAGCGGCCTCCTTCACGACGGAGGCCGGCGCCCCGGGCCTGAAGCCGAGCTGAGCTGGGGCCTATTCCTGCGCGGCCCCTGGAACAGGCCCGCCTGTTCGCCCCCCAAGCCAGGGCCCCGTCCCGCCAGACGGGGCCCTGCGTACGAGGTCTCTTCGGTCAGGCCGGTGGTCACACGTGGCGCGGGGCGAGGTCCTGGCCGATGCCGCGGCCGGCACCGGTCACCACCGCCACCAGGTCGTTACGGGTGTTCGTCATGATTGCTCCCACGGGAGTGTGATGGTTCCTGCGGTTGGGCGGGCGGGTGAGTGGACGGGTGATCAGGCGTTGATCTCGGGGAAGCGGTACTCGGTCCGGTCGCGCTTGGTGTAGAGCTGCCAGTAGGTCTCGGCGAGCTCGTCGGGGTCGAGGACGTGCGGGCCGGTGACACCACCGGTGACGGCGGCCAGGTCCTCGGGTGTCATCGCGTTGTAGGACTCGCTGTTCTTGATCAGTGCGGCCAGGGTGGAGACACCCGCGTAGACGCCGGCGCCGGCGACCTCTCCGTGCAGGGAGTGGACGAAGTTGCGGATTGCCGACATGGCCGGGCCGATGCCGCTGAGGTGCGGCTGCGGGTCGGCGGCGGTGAATCCGCCGGTGACGATGAAGCCGCCGTTGCCGCGTTCGGTCATCTCGGGCAGAACGGCGTGGGCGATCTCTACCGGCGTGAGCAGGAACAGGTTGACCAGCGGCGCCAGGCGGGCGGCGTCCAGCTCGGCGGCGGGGATGAAGGCGGTGCCGCCGGGCAGCGGCTGGTAGGAGACGACGTCGATGCGGCCGAAGCGCTCGCGGATGGCATCGATGACCGGGCGGGCGTTGGCCGGGTCGGACAGGTCGGCCGGGAAGGCGGCTGCCTCGATGCCTTCCGAGGCGAGCTCTTCGACCATGGCCTGGAGCCGCTCGGCCCGGCGGGCGATCAGCGCGACGCGGAAGCCTTCCTTGCCGAAGCGGCGGCCGAGCGCGGTACCGAGACCGCTGCCGGCACCGAAAATGGCGACAACCTGGGACATGGGTCTTTCCTTACTGTGCTACGGGTGTCCGTGTGCTACGGGTGTCCGTCGACCGGACGGCCGACGGAGAGAAGGCCGACGGAGAGAAGGCCGATCCGGCGCGAGCCTCCCGGCCGGGGACGGATCGGCGGGACGTGCCCCGAACTGAGCCGGTCAGGTTTGGGCAGGCCTCAGGGCCTGGCCGACGGGGAAGTCGATGGATCGGGCGAGCGCCTGGCCGGCGTCGACCTCTTCGAGGCGCCTGGTGAGCGCGGCCCGGATGGCCGCGTGGGCGTCGCTGCCCAGGGCGACGCGGCGCAGCGCGGGCTCGGTGCCGGCGGAGTCGATGATGGCGGCTGCCACCTTGACCGGGTCGCCGGGAGCCTCGGCCGTGAGGTTGCCGGCGGCCCGGACGGCCTGGTGCACCTGTCCGACCGGGGTGTCGGCGTAGACCGGCAGTGGCTCGGCGACGCTCAGGGAAGCACCGAATCCGGTGCGGATCACACCCGGCTCGATCATGGTGACGCCGATACCGAACGGAGCCACCTCGCCGATCACGGACTCCAGGAAGCCCTCCACACCCCACTTCGAAGCGTGGTACATGCCGGCGCCCGGACCGGAGATATGGGCGCCCATGGTGGAGGTCTGGATGAACCGCCCACCGCCCTGGGCGCGCAGATACGGCACGACCGCGCGGAAGAGCTGGATCGGTGCGGTCATGTTCAGCGCGATCTGCTCATCGATCGCCTCGTCCGACAGCTCCTCGGCCGCGCCGACCGCGCCGCGCCCGGCGTTGGAAAAGACCACATCCACGCGGCCCAGCTCGGCGAACGCACGCCCGACGACCTCGCGGAGCGCGGCGGTGTCGGTGACGTCCAGCGCCGTGGTCCACAACAGCCCCGGGTACTGCTCCTTCAGGTCGTCCAGGACCTCGGGCTTGCGCGCCGTGGCGGCGACACGACGTCCCGCATCCAGCAGCTGTTCGACAACCGTCCGCCCGATTCCGGCCGACGCGCCGGTGACGAACCACGTCTGTGTTGCCATGACCGCTCCTTAATCCAACTAGTTGGTTGGGAACGAACCTACGTCGCCGCCTCGCCGTCGTCAAACCATCCAGTTGGATTTATCTGCCCATCGCCCAGAAATTCAACTGCCTGGTTGGTTTACTCTTGCGGGATGGGATACGACTCCGCCGCCACCCGCGCCCGGCTGCTCGACGCCGCCTTCGACGAGTTCGTCCGCGTCGGGCTCGCAGGCGCACGCGTGGACCGCATCGCCGCCGCCGCCTCCGCGAACAAGCAGGCCATCTACGCCTACTACGGCTCCAAGGACGCGCTGTTCGATGCCGTGCTCGCCGACCGGCTGACGGTCCTCGCGGACTTGGTGCCCTTCACGCCCGCCGACCTGCCCGGCTACACCGGCGCTCTGCTCGACGCGCTGACCGCCGACCCAGGCCTGCTGCGCCTCACCCAGTGGAAAGCTCTGGAACGCCCAGGCGCCTCACATCTGGAGCGGGAAGCGCACGTCACCAAGGCCGTCGAGATCGCCGAAGCTTACGGCGTGGGCGTCGAGGCCGGGATGGACATCCTGATGCTCGTCGTCGTAGCCGCCCAAGCCTGGGCCACCACGGCGCCGGAGATCCGCAACCCGAACGGCGCCGACGAGGCCGCCCGGCTCGTCCGGCACCGGGCAGCCATGACCAAGGCCGTCCGGGCCGCCATCGACGCCACGCTGCCCGCGACCACCTGACGCCGTAACGCATGGCGGGCTGCTCGTTCTCGGTCGGACGGAAGGGTGGCGCGGTCCGGACACGTTGTGCGGAGACGACGATGCCTCGGTTGCGCTGGTCGGTGGGCAGGTCCAGTACGGGCCGGAGGGCGCCGGCCGTGCCGTCCAGGTCGCCGCCGTACAGCCGTACAAGGGACAGGTTGCACAGGGCTTGGGCGCTGGGCGTTATGTCCGGTTCGCGGTACTGCCAGTCTGGACTTGCTGGTCCAATTTCTGGGTGCGACTGTGGAGCCCGCCGAGAACGGAAGAGGTAGTTCCATGGATCTGCAACTGAACGGCAAGCGCGCGCTGGTGACCGGATCGAGTACCGGGCTCGGTGAGGAGATTGCCAAGGTGCTGGCGGCCGAGGGCGCGGCGGTTGTTGTGCACGGGCGGGATGAGGCGCGGGCCGTGGCGGTGGCCAAGGCCATTCGGGAGGACGGCGGCGAGGCGAGCGTCGCGGTCGGCGATCTGGCTACGGACGCCGGTGCCGACGCGGTGAGGGCGGCCTCCGTCGTCGGCGGGCCGGTCGACATCCTGGTCAACAACCTCGGTGTCTACGATCCGGCGGCGACCTGGTCCAGCATCTCGTCCGCCGACTGGTCCGGCATCTACAACACCAACGTCGTCTCCAGCGTGCGGACCATCCAGCGTTTCGTGCCGGACATGCGGGAGCGCGGCTGGGGCCGCGTCATCCAGATCAGCAGCGTCCTCGGCGACCGGCCCATGGCGAGCCAGCCGCACTACGCCGCGACCAACGCCGCCCGTGACAACCTCGCCGCCTCCCTGGCCCGCGAACTGAAGCACACCGGTGTCACGTCGAACTCGGTTGCGGCGGGCGGCATCCTCACTCCCACCACCGAGGCCTATCTGACCGATCTGGGCCGGCAGAACGGCTGGGGCGAGACCTGGGAGGAGATCGAACCCAAGGCCGTCGAAGCGCTGGCCACCAACGACACCGGCCGCATCGGCCGCCGACGCGACTACGCCGACCTCGTCGCCTTCCTGGCCAGCCCGCTGTCCGGCTACATCACCGGTACGACCTTGCGTGCGGACGGCGGATGGTACGACGCGTAGTCGGCGGTTCCGGCTGCGGTTCCTGTGCGATTCGGCCGCGGGCTCCCGTGCGCCGTACGTCCTAGTCGTCCGCCGGGAAGCGGACGCCGATACGGTCGCGTACCGCGTCGAGCGTCCGCATCACCGCGAGCGTGCCGTCCAGCGGTACCAGCGGGGATTCCGTTTCGCCCGCGCGCAGGCAGCGCATCACCTCGGCCGCCTCGTACTGGAGGCCGTACAGTCCGCCGTCCGCCGTGAATTCCTCGGGCTCGGTGCCGGGCTCGGCGCCGTTCCTGTGCAGGACGAAGCGTTCCGCGTGGAAGAAGCCGGACGGCAGCTCGATGCGTCCCGTCGTGCCGGTCACCGTCGCCGTCACCGGCGTGCCTCCGGTCAGTGAGCAGGACAGCAGCGCCGTCGCTCCTGAGTCCCAGCCCAGCAGTATCCCGGTGTTGAGATCGACGCCCTCGGGCGAGAGCAGCGCGTCGGCCTGTACGCGGTCGGGCTCGCCCAGCAGGAGCTGGGCGAAGGAGACCGGATAGACGCCCAGGTCGAGCAGGGCGCCGCCGCCGAGGGCCGGATCGCGCAGCCGGTGGCCGGGATCGGCCGGGCCGGGGAAGCCGAAGTCGGCCTGGACGGTCTGGATCTCACCGATCGCGCCGTCCCGTACCAGCTCGACCAGGCGCCGGATCACCGGGTTGCAGTACGTCCACATCGCCTCCATGAGGAAGAGGCCGCGCTCCCGGGCCAGGGAGACCAGTTCGGCGGCCTCCCGGACGTTGAGCGTGAACGGCTTCTCGCACAGCACCGGCTTTCCGGCCGCGAGGGCGAGTCCGGCCGCGGCCCGGTGCGCGGAGTGCGGAGTCGCCACGTAGACGACATCCACCTCCGGATCGGCGACGAGCGCGGCCCACTCGCCGTACGCGCGCGGGATGCCGAACCGGGCCGCGAACTCCTTCGCCGACGCGTCACTGCGCGAGGCCACCGCGACGACCTCGGCGTCCGGCAGCTCCTGCACCTCCGCGGTGAACCGCGCGGCGATGCCGCCCGTCGCCAGCACACCCCAGCGCACTGTGTCCCTCGGTGATGTCTGTGCCGCCTGTGACGTCTGTCCCGTTGCCATACCTGCCCCAAAAAAGGTCTCGACCGCTCCGCTTGAGCTGAGAGCATAGGTAAGGATTCAACGACATGGAGAGACGATGCCGGACGGCGGTCAGACCACCGAAGGACGTAAAGGCCACATACCGCCCGAGCAGCGTCGCTCGGCAGCAATTCAGAAACAACAGTCGGCTCCGCCCGAGGAGCGGGTGATTGTTCACACACCCGCCACCGCCGCCCGCCGCGCCGGGCTGCTCGTCACCCTGGTCCTCGGAGGGCTTACCGCACTGCCTCCGCTCTCCATGGACATGTACCTCCCAGCCCTGCCGGAGGTCACCCGCTCGCTCGGCTCACCCGCCGCGACCGTCCAGATCACTCTCACCGCCTGTCTGGCGGGCATGGCCCTCGGCCAGATCGTCGTCGGACCCATGAGCGACAAATGGGGACGGCGCAGGCCGCTGCTGCTCGGCATGGTCGTCTATGTCCTCGCCACCGCGATCTGCGCCCTGGCGCCGACCACCGAACTCCTCATCGCCTTCCGGCTGCTGCAAGGCCTCGCGGGCGCGGCGGGCATCGTGATCGCCCGCGCGGTGGTACGCGATCTGTACGACGGCGAGGAGATGGCCCGCTTCTTCTCCACCCTGATGCTGATCTCCGGAGTCGCGCCGATCATCGCGCCCGTGATCGGCGGGCAGGTGCTGCGCCTCACGGACTGGCGCGGCATCTTCGTCGTGCTCACGGTGGTCGGCATCGTCCTCACGCTCGTTGTGTGGAAGTGGCTGCACGAGACGCTGCCACCGGAGCGGCGGCACAGCGGCGGTGTCGGCGCGGCGCTGCGTACGATGCGCGGGCTGCTCGCCGACCGTGTCTTCACCGGCTACATGCTCGCGGGCGGTCTCGCCTTCGCCGCGCTGTTCGCGTATGTAGCGGCCTCGCCGTTCGTGGTGCAGGAGATCTACGGTGCCTCGCCGCAGACGTTCAGCCTGCTCTTCGGCGTCAACTCCATCGGTCTGATCGCCGTCGGCCAGATCAACGGCAAGGTGCTGGTCGGGCGCGTCAGTATGGACCGCGTGCTGGGCTTCGGGCTGGTGGTCATCACCTTCGCCGCGGTGGCGCTGCTGCTGATGACGTCCGGTGTGTTCGGGAAGGTGGGGCTCTTCCCGGTCGCGGCAGGGCTGTTCGTACTGATGTCGGCGATGGGTCTGGCGATGCCCAACACCAACGCGTCGGCGCTGATGCGCACTCCGCACGCGGCCGGTTCCGCCTCGGCCCTGATCGGTACGTCGTCGTTCCTGATCGGTGCCGTCGCCTCGCCGCTCGTCGGGATCGCGGGCGAGGAGACCGCGGTGCCGATGGCGCTCGTCCAACTCGTGTGCGCGGTCGGCGCGCTGGGCTGCTTCGTGGGTCTCGTACGGCCCTGGGAGCACCAGCCGCCCGTCGAGAAGCACCAGCCGCCCATCGAGCGTCCGGCCGCCGGCGTCTGAGAGCACAAACGCCGGAGCACAGACGCGTCACCCGTCGCGGTGCGGATATCCGATCAGA
Organism: Streptomyces sp. MnatMP-M17; assembly: GCF_900091995.1. Classification (GTDB taxonomy): domain Bacteria; phylum Actinomycetota; class Actinomycetes; order Streptomycetales; family Streptomycetaceae; genus Streptomyces. Next base: position 2,641 of record NZ_FMDK01000244.1, on the reverse strand, counting down.
TGCGGTGTGTCCTTGCCGTCCGTCCAGCGGAAGAGACCGGCTCCGGCCGTCTCGCCGCTGGGCAGCCGCACATTGGGAGCCAGATCCTCCGGTGTCGCGGTGGTGAGATCCACGACGACGGGCGTCCCGCCGCCCGCGAGCGCGTCCGTCGTGTTGCGGGCGCTCGACGCGCCGTACGCCGTGCCGTCGTCGCCCACGGTGGTCAAGGTCAACGGCTGCGTGCCGTCCGGCTCCTCGAAGCAGTACGCGGTCTTCGCGTCCAGATCGAAGGCGAGCCGCCCGGCGATCAGGAAGCGGCCGTCCGGCGAGGCGATGAGCTGCGGGTCCTCGACGGGTGCGATGGCCGGCCTGCGGCACCGCACCTGGGCCACGGCCTTACCGGTCGCCGCCTCGTGCACCGCCCAGACGTCATGCGTACCGGCGTCCTTGGCGCCCTTCTTCTTCCGCCACTTGGCGAGGATGTAGTCGCGCGCCACGGAGGCCGGCATGCCGGACGTGGGATCGGTGCCCTTCGGCGCGACCTTCCGGCTGAACCAACCGCCGCGTACCCAGAACTCCTTGGCGCCGCTGACCAGCAGGCCCCGGTCCGTGACGGCCCGTACCTCCGTCAGCTTGCGGCAGTTCGGGCAGCCCTTCGGATAGCCGAGCGATCCCGGCGGGACCTGGACCACGTCGCCGGTCGTCGGATCGACCACCGCGCTGACCGCCTTGCCGTCGCTGATCAGAATGCCCGGCCCCGCGGCGCTCACGGTCGGCTCGTCCGGCCACGGGACCTCGACGCGCCTGCGGGAGCCGTCGGCCGCGTTGTACACATCGAGGGAGACGATGGAGTCCGAGGGACGCAGGGCCTCCGGTTCGAGCTTTCCGTACGACCAGGTGACGAAGTACTCCACATCGTCCTTGGCGACGGAGAGCAGCCGCGGGAAGCGGTCCGGCGCGAAGAGCGGCCGCCAGGGCGCACCGTCCCAGCCGTGCCTGCCGGTCGCGGGATCGAGCGTACGGATGCGGAACCGCGTGTCGCCGACCCGTTCCAGATAGGCGATGCGGCTCGTGGCCTCGGCGACCGCGTAGTCGGGCGAGGCGTCGTCGATCTCCCAGCCGCGCGCGGTGTCGTACGTCGCGGGAACGGTGAGCTGGTGCGCCGCGAACGACGTGCTCTTCGGCGGCTTCGCGGGCCGTGCGTCGTCCTTGGAGCTCTGCTTGCCGCCGCACGTGGCGAGCAGGAGCAGCAGCGCCAGCACGATCACTCCGGACACCAGGGCCAGACGTACGACCCTCTGTCTCATGGTCCCCCCGTGCGAGCGGCTGCCGGACAACGGGCGTCAGCGTAGCAACACGCCTCGGGCGGCTCGCAGTTCGCTTCACCATTGCGGTCGCGGTCGCCATCGATACGGGCGCCGTTCGCCGCCTGTACGGGCAGTGGCCCTGCCCGATACGGTCAGCGGTCGCCGCGATCCGGCCGCACGCCTAGAATTCGGCGGTGAACGCGACCCTTCCCACCGCCGAGGCCCTGCGCGCCGCGCTCGCCGGGCTGCTCGACGGACTGCCGCCCAGACAGGCCGCTCAGGCCGTCGAGCGGCTGATCGTCAACTACCGCGGCGCGACGCCGACGGACGCGCCGGTGCTGCGCGACCGGTCCGATGTGGCCGCGTACGCCGCGTACCGGATGCCGGCGACGTTCGAGGCCGTACGGGCGGCGCTGGAGGCGCTCGCGGACACCGTGCCCGACTGGATGCCGGGCAGCCATGTCGATGTGGGCGGCGGCACGGGCGCGGCGGTCTGGGCGGCGGAGGCGGTCTGGGCGGACGACCCCGGGCTGGACGGCGGCCGTACCACCGCCGTCCTGGACTGGGCCGAGCCCGCCCTCGCGCTCGGCCGTGAACTGGCCGCCGCCTCCGGCGCCCGCGCGGTACGCGCCGCCGACTGGCGTCGGACGAGGATCGGTACGGCGCTGAAGCTGCCGGAGAGCGATCTCGTGACGGTCTCGTACGTACTGAAGGAACTCACCGAGCGGGACCGGGCCGCGCTCGTGGCGGAGGCCGCACGCGCCGCCGAGGCCGTGGTGATCGTGGAGCCCGGGACGCCCGACGGTTATCTGCGGATCATCGAGGCCCGTGACCGGCTGATCGAGGCCGGGCTGCGGATCGCCGCGCCCTGCCCGCACGGCGGCGCGTGCCCGATCGAACGAGGTACGGACTGGTGCCACTTCGCGGCGCGTGTCAGCCGGTCCTCGCTGCATCGGCAGGTGAAGGGCGGCTCGCTGCCGTACGAGGACGAGAAGTTCAGCTATGTCGCGGCGGTACGCTTCGAGGCGCCGACGACTCGTACCGACCGTGCTGACGGTACGGACCGGGCCCGTGTCGTCCGTAAGCCGCAGATCCGTAAGGGACAGGTTCTGCTCGACCTGTGCACCGAGGACGACGGACTGCGACGCGAGACGGTCACCAAGCGGCACGGCCCGCTCTACCGGGCGGCGCGGGACACGGCCTGGGGCGACACCTGGCCTTCGCCCAGCACAACGGACGGCACCGACGCCACCGACGTCACCGGCGGCTCAGAGGCGTAGCTCCTGCGTGCAGCACTTCACACTGCCGCCGCCCTTGAGCAGCTCCCCGAGGTCCAGGCCGATCGGCTCCCAACC
>NZ_FMDK01000038.1 GCF_900091995.1 Streptomyces sp. MnatMP-M17 | reverse complement strand
GCCCTGGTCCTGTGGCTCCGCGAACCCACCGGGTGATCATTTGTCAGACAGGCCCTAGGGGAACGGCCTTGAAATCCGCGTTCGCCCTGACCACCGACTCCCGAACCCAGATCCAGACTCTTCGCAGCCAGCAAAGCTGCGTGAGAGGGGCTGCCGAACATTCCGGCAGCCCCTCTCACGCATATGACCGTCTCACCTTGTCCCACCCGATCCCGCCGTTGACCAGGGCGTGTGGCCAGCCTGTGGCCGACGTGACGGCTGGACATCTGGCACGACGATCAATGGAATCCCCACACCACAGAGCGAGTTACAACTTTCTCTCCGGCTTCCAGGCGGCTCGCTTCGCTCACCGCGCGCGGTACGGCCCCCGGCCGGGCCTGCGCTCCTGTCTGCGCCCCGCTGCGCCAGCCCGGCCGGGGCCCGTACCGCGCTCACAGCAATCGGTCGCCTGATGCCAGAGAAGGGGTACGTCGTGGCTGGGGCGGTCGGCTCCGCGGCTTTATGCAGCGCCACCCCAAAGCCGCTCCGCCGACCTCACGCTTTACATGCCCGCAGACAATGGCCTCAAATTTTCGTGTCACGATCACAGGAAACCGCAGACAGTCATTATCACTTTTCCTGAGGCTTGCGCCGACGAGGAAGGGGAGTTTTCTCCTCAGTCTCATCACCCATGGAAACAGATGCACTGTCGACAGCCTTCACCAAGATTACCCTGCGAGGAATTGGGTCTTCGCTTGAGGGACTCGATGCGACTTTTCGGTGACGCCCTCGCACGCACCCCAACACCCCACCACCACAGTTGGAAAGAGTGCGCTTCCGTCAGGAGGCTGTGGTCGTCTGGGTGCCCTGCGAAGCATGCAGACGACCACCGATCACCTACTCGTTGAGGGCTGCGTCGATCGTGGCGTGCCGTGCGTGGCGAGGTGGAGGCGGAGCAACGCGACGAGTGTCGGCGGGATTGGGATCGCGCGGGTGGCGCGGCGGGCGCGGCGCTTGAGGCCGCGTTCCTCGTACGACTTGCCGTCGTTGGTCCGGCCGGAGCCGACCTCCGGGCGGCTGCCCGCGAGGATGAGTTCGCCCCATCCGTCCTCCAGCAGTCGGCAGTCACGCTTTCGCAGGTCCGCTGCCTCCGACGAACGCATGGAGGCGTAGTAGAGGCAGCCGAAGAACGCGTGTAGATGTTCACCGCGCCGGTCCTGGCGGGGGTGTTGGCGCGGAGGTAGTCGTGGGATTCGAGCAGCGCGAGCGCCGGTTCTACCTGGGTGGCTGTGCGGAAGCGGCGGGAGGCGGCGACCGCGTCACGGCGTTTGATCGATGTGCGCCAGGTGCCGTCCGTCCTGGGGCGGCGCAGCCATTCGAGGATGGTCTGCGCCGCGTCCGTGGCGGGAATCCGACGGATTCACCGTATCGCTGTTGGAGAAGAGGACGATTCTTCGCAGGGGCCTTGGCATTGGCGGTGATGGCGCCGCGCACCATGTCCGGCCCGACAGCATCGACGGCCATGTTGTGCGCCGCAGCGTCGAATAGGCCGATTTCCGCCTCCTCTGAGAGAAGCCCGCCCACACCGAAACGCCTAAGACGCGGCCCCGGACGACCGCACACAGTGAACCGGGAACGCATCCGCCGGACCGAGTCGTTACCTTTCTCGGAGAGGAGCGCCGGTGAAGACATGTCATAAGGAACGCAACGCCCCCGAACCGCAGGCGCCATGGAACGAATTTATGCCGTGGCTGCGGGTGAGGGGACACTCTTGGGCCGGCCCTGGCGGTGAGGTGCCCATCGCCGCTGTCGGCGCTGAATTCGATCTGTTCATCAGCCTGTTCACTTGGGCAGGCCGTGAACCGAACCTCGGAGCCGAGCAACTGGTCTGTGAGCTGCTCCCCCAACAGCCCGCTCACCTAATTGCGCTGCCACTCCGCCTGCAACAGGTCCGGCCTCGTTGTCGCACAGTCACTGATCGACGCAGGCCAGGACCTCCATTAATGTCCAGATGTCAGGAGACAGTTCATGGCTGACGAGATGGTGCGTCTCGCCCAAAGATTCGTGAACACGACCTACAACAACGGCACGACGCTCGGCATATCCAAGTTGGACGAGAACGGTCTCACCGGGTGGACCACGATGTACGCCCTGACCCGGGCGCTCCAGTACGAGATGGGCATCACAGCTCTGTCGGACTCCTTCGGCCCGACCACGCTGTCGACCATCGGGGCGAAGTACGGCAAGCTGGACGAGACAACCGTCCCCTCCGCGACCTTCTGCCGCATCCTTCAGTCCGCCCTCTACTGCAAGGGCTACGACGGCGGTGACATCGACGGCACGTACAACTCCCGTGTCAAAGCGGCTGTGGTGAAGCTGAACCAGAACATGGGCGTGGACGGCACCTACCCGGGCAGCTCCCTCTGGCCGAAGGTGGTCAAGGGGCTGTTCAACATGGACGCTTACGTCACCGTGAGCGGCGGCTCGGACGACATCCGCGCCATCCAGCAGTGGCTGAACGGCCGGTACATCCTCCGCAAGGACTTCTACGTCATCCCCTGTGACGGACACCACTCCCGCGATGTCGCGAAGTCGATGCTGTACGCGATCCAGTACGAACTGGGGATGGCCGACGGCACCGCCAACGGTGTATTCGGGCCCGGCACACAGTCCGGCCTGAAGTCTCACACGGTCTCGGTCGGCACCACCGGCACATGGGCGCAACTGTTCACCGCGGCGATGATCCTCAACAAGCGGAACGTTCCCTTCGGGAATTTCACCGCCACGGTGAAGAGCGGCGTGGAAAGCTTCCAGTCGTTCATCATGCTCCCGGTCACCGGGCTCGGCGACTATCAGACGTGGGCCTCGCTTCTCGTCTCGTACGGCGACCAGACCCGCAAGGGCACGGCGTGCGACGGCGTCACGAAGATCACGCCCGAGCGTGCGCAGGCGCTGAAGGCCGCCGGCTACAAGCACATAGGCCGGTACCTCTTCAACCCGTCGAGCACGAGCCTGCCGGAGAAGCAGATCCAGCCCGGCGAGCTCGCCACGATCAAGGAGTACGGGCTGAGCTGCTTCCCGATCTTCCAGACGACGAGCCGGTCGGCGGACTACTTCAGCGCCAACCAGGGCACCAGCGACGCGTTCAAGGCGATCGAATGGGCTCAGTACCACGGCTTCAGGACGGGCACCCTCATCTACTTCGCGGTGGACTACGACGCGATGGACGCCGAGGTCACGCAGTACATCGTCCCGCACTTCCGCGCGGTGGCGCGCACGGTCAGCGAAAGCTCCGGATATTTTGTAGGGATTTATGGACCGCGGAACGTGTGCCAGCGCATCGCGGACGCCGGGTACTCGTCGGCGAGCTTCGTGTCGGACATGTCGAGCGGCTTCTCGGGGAATCTCGGTTACCCGATGCCGACGAACTGGTCGTTCGACCAGATCGCGACCATCACCGTCGGCACCGGCAGCGGTGCGATTGAGATCGACAACAACATCGCCTCCGGCCGGGACAGCGGCCAGACTGATTTTCTCCCGGGGGGCTACACCGACGGCTTGGACGTCGACCTGGACAAGGCCGTGTACCGGGACGCGATGCTGACGGACGTCCAGAACTACCTGACATCAATCGGAGTTCCGGAGACCGGCGGCGACGGCTGGACCGACGATGACTGGGTAACGCTGGGTGGTATCTCCACGACCAAGGCGTACGACCTGGTGCTGAGCGCGGACTGGCTCTTCACATCACTGGCGCGGCAGCTCAAGCTCCGCAAGGCGCTGATCCAGGCACCCGTCCTGTGGGAGCTGCGCAAGTACAACCCCTTGGACCTTGTCGCCGACACGGCCGTCAGGAACGGGCTGAAGGATGACTCCAGCACCGGTTGGGGGCAGATCTTCGCATGGGTGACCATCGAGGCCCGCAACTACTGCATAGGGCAAAGCATTATCAACGGTACGCCGCTGACCACTTCTGATCTTCGAACGGTATGGGACGACCTCCAGGACCCGACCTACAACATCCGGTCAGTCGCCTACCTGACGCTCTACAACGCGCACCAACTCGGAACCGCCAGACCGAGCCTGACCACCAGTCTGTCCGACACACAGGCCCTGCTCGCCCGGTACAACGGGACCGGGGACGCAGCCCAGCAGTACGGTCGCGAGCTGATCGGCCTGTACAACGTGCTGGAGAACTACAACCAGCTTTCCCGCAGCACGTGATCGTCACCACGGCCTTCGATACTGGGCGCATGTGGAAATGGTCGTTGACATCCGTGGGCGTGAACCTGCTGCTGGGACTTCCCGCTGTGGTTCCGGTATGGCTGCTGTGGTACTTCGTGGCGAACTGGCCGTTCGCCGCGCTCGGCTGGACCCAGCGGGAGCCGACGGAGAACGACGGCATGCTGCCTTGGTTCCTGTTCGGGGGGTCGGTGACGGTCGGGTTCGCCCTGCTCTGGTGGCTGGCCAACCGCCCCGTGCGGCGCAGGGTTGCTGTGGCTTCTCCTTGGTACTGGCTGGTCAGTGCCTTGGTGACCTTGCTGCCGACGTTCGTGCTCGTGATCGTTCTATGAGAGAGGAACCGACGACATGCAGAACGGAATAACGAGGCGGACGGTGGTGAAGACCACCGCGGTGATCGGTGCCGCGACGGCCGTGAACTCCTTCGTTCCGGGCGCGGCCTCGGCCGCGCCGAAGGCCGATCCGCAGGGAGAGACGAAGAAGCTCCCGACGTCGGCGAACGGGTGGACGATCGAGAAGGAGGCGAACCACGTCTCGACGGTGTGGACGCGCCCTGTCGCCGGTACGGGGCTCAAGGTGGACATCCGGATCGGTGACGTGGAGGCGATCCTCGTCCATGTGATCCGGCGCTTTCATTACGAGGTCGAGCAGATCCAGCGGATCGACCTGGCCGGCTGGCGGGACATCGGTGGACTCCGCAAGGGCCTTCCGGAGTCGAACCTCGCGTCCGGAACAGCGGTGCGGATCCGGCCGGGTGCCAGCGCGAAGGGTGGGTTCTACCCCGCGCAGGAACTGGTGTTGCGTGACATCCTCGCCGACTGCGGGGGTCTCGTGCGCTGGGGCGGGGACGACAGTGCAGTGAACGAGTCGCTCTTCTACATCGATGCCGGTCCGGACGACGAGCGGGTACGGAAGTTCGCCGACACCCTCCGCGAGTGGGAGGTGACGCCCGGCGCGGGGGCCGGTGTGGAGGTGGACGTCCTGTCCCCGTCACGGCGCAGCCGTGCTGACAGTCTGGCCCGCATCCAGCGTTCGGCTTGATCCGACCTCATGAGAGCTGAGCTCCCCCTCCCGGTGTGTCCGGAGGCCCATCGTGGCAGGGGGAGTCGGCGAGCCGCGCCTCCTCTTTGAACTCCTTGTTCAGTGTTCAGTCCGATTACCTGAAAGGCGGTGCGGCTACGAGCGCAAGGGCCGCACGGCGTCGCCGGGGCGGCCGGTCACTGGCATGAGGCCATCACAACCTGAGTGTGGCAACTTCGTTCGTTGGCCTGGACAGTGGATGGTGTACGCCAACACCAGGTTCGGCGAGGCAGAACAGCGGGCCGTACCCGACGCCGTGGTGAGTGTCCGATGCGACACCAGGACGGTGGAGGCCGATGGCCAACTGTCGCTGCTCCTGGGCGTCGACGTCGGTAGTCCGGTGGCGGAGTACGTCTTCATCGGTCACCAGGGCACCTCGCCGAGGAGTCTGGCCCGTATCTACGTACCTCACGCCGTGGCGAGGCTCGGTGTGCCCAGGGCGAACGAGTCCGTTTGGGGCGACGGCGTGCGGGAGTCGTTGTCCGCCGCTGGGGTGGGGGTTGCGCGTACGACCGAGCGGGTCACGGCGCGATTCCCCACGACGGCCGAGGCACAGACGCTGCACATCACCACCCGGTCGCCGGTGCTGGCGGTGGAGCGCGTTTCGACCGACGCGACCGAGCGCGTGGTGGAGGAAGCGCTCCCGGTGCTGCCCGGCGACCGTACCGAGATTCTCTTCACCACGGGCTCCGTGCCCGAGCGGTTGGAGCGATCAAGATGGACGAGCATGAACAAGATGGACGGGCATGAATACGCAGCCACGCCATTGCCCGTGCTCCCTCCTCCCGCAGCCCCGCGCTTGCTGCCGTGGGCGGACCCCGAAGGGAAACCGTGCTACCTGAGCACCGATGACAACGGAAGCGTGATCTCCCGGCTTGCCGACGAGATCGAAACTGGCACGACGGCGGCGAGGACGCCGAACCGCCGGCCGGTGCCATGAGATGACGGCCGCGGCCCAGGGCCGGAGACCGAGGAACGGCCTGCGACTTCGACCTACTGCGGGTGCTGTACGGGCCACTGGTTGATCTGGTGCCCGGAGTGCTGCGGCTTCGAGGGCTGCGCGGTGTGCGGATGGACGTTTCGAGTGCCCTGCCGACGATGCGTCGGCGGAACGCTGGGCGCGCCGCGCAGGGCAGTCGGGTAGCTCGCCGGCCGGTAGTCGTCGGCGAGCCGGTAGACGTTGAAGCCGCGGTCGCGCATGGTTGTGCGCAACGCCTCGGCGGAGTCGCCGAGCTGGGCCATCCGCTCAGGTGTCACCTCAACGGTGATTCGACGTCCGGCCGCAGCTTGTCGAGCATGGGTGCCATGCCCCGTACGACGCTCCCCTCGGCCCCCTCGACATCAATCTTGATGACGCGGGCACTGCCGATCTCTGCGGAATCGAGCAGCTCACCCAGTGGCCGGGCCTTGATCTGGAACGTCGACTCTGCGGGCCCGTCGTACGGCACGATGCTTGTTGGCCCTCATGTTGGCCGAACTGGCCAGCACGAACGTCAGCGTCTTCCTGCTGTCCGAGACGGCCCCGTTCACCGCCCGCACGTTGCCCAACTCATTGAGCCGCACGTTCTGTGACAGCCGCTGAAGGAAGACCGGCGAAGCCTAGATCGCCACCACCTTGACGCCGTCCCCGACGAGCTGCGAGGCGAGCACGCTGTAGTACCCGATGTTGGCGCCGACGTCGACGAACGTGTCCCCAGGTTCCAACCGCCCTCGCAGCCACCGCGTCATATGCGGCTCCCACACACCGAACAGGTAGATGTACCGCTGGATGAGGTCCTGGGTGTCAACGGCGAACCGAGCCCCGAACCGTGAGCGAACCACGCGCCGCCGAGGATGCTCCCGGAGCTGGGGATTCAGGTACCGAGCGGCGACCGATGCCTTCCCAAGCGCTCCCGCTGTGTGACGAACGTACCCCGGCCGAGGCTGACTAGCGTTGCTGAGCTGTAGCTACGCATCCGGTCGCCTCTCCGCCGAGTCTCATGCAAACCGTAACGTTGGGGACCCCTTGTCGGACTGATAGGGACCCCATCCCCGGAAGTCTGCTCCCCGCACCCGCGGGGATCGTCCCTCGTGCCAGCCATGCCGGGACAACGACGGTAACTGCTCCCCGTGCCCGCGGGGATGGTCCCCAGGCAGCACGACGAGCCGCCGCACGCAGCTGATCCCTGATCTGTAGGAGGTCCGATTATGCTGCTCCCCGTACCCGCGTCGACCGGGTTCGGGCGGGGATCTTTCTTGCTGTGCGGCTCTATGAGCATCGGGAAGGGCTTCGGCGGAGCGAGCACCCCGAAGCGGAGATGGTTGCCGAACTGGCTGAGGCCGAGCGTCACCGTGGTCGGTCGTTTGAGCAGATCATGTTGCTCGGCGGGGACGAGGTGGTGGAGGCCGCGCACGAGCTGAATGCGGCTGCTCTCGCTGTCGACTGGCAGGCGACCGGGAAGACCACGGGCACCCTGGAGGAGTGGCGCGAGCGCGATCGTGTCGTTTTCCGAGAGGTCAACCAGTTCCATGAGGCCGCCCGAGTGGACCTTGGCGTACAAGGCAAGGTCACTGGTGACAACCATCCCGAGCGGGACCTTCTGTTGCCCTCGGCTCGCCGCGACAGTGAGACCGGCACGTGAGATCCGTGGGGCGTGGCCATCCTCTGGCCAGTGCGGCACGGCGAGATCCGCCAGCCGGTAGGCTGTAGGCGCTCCGTCGCTGGTGGGCGGGGCGTGGGTGGGTTGCCCGAGTGGCCTAAGGGAACGGTCTTGAAAACCGTCGTGGCAGTGATGTCACCGTGGGTTCAAATCCCACACCCACCGCCCAGGTCAGAGAACTAGCAGGTCAGAAGGCGCGCCTCCGGGATGGAGGCGCGCCTTCTGTGTTTACTCTGTCTCACCCCGGACGCTTGAGTCCTGGCGTGGGAGAGGTGGGCGTCGGTTGGCTTTGTCTTATGGGGGCCGTTGTCCGGGATCGAACGGGATGTAGGCGGGCCGGCGCTTGCCCGCC
>NZ_FMDK01000358.1 GCF_900091995.1 Streptomyces sp. MnatMP-M17 | reverse complement strand
GCTGTGGCTGGCGCTGGCGGCGGCCCTGGTGGTGCGGGCCGCCCGGCGCGGAATGCGGTTCACGATGGCCTGGTGGGCCTTCACCTTCCCGGTCGGTACGTGTGTGACGGGCACCGAGGTGCTGGCCGGCCGTACCGGTCTGGTGGCGCTGGAATGGCTGGCGGTGGGCCTGTACGTACTGCTGGTGACGGCCTGGGCGGTGGCCGGGTGGCACACACTGCGCGGACTGATCGGCGGAGCGCTGCTCGCAGCACCGCCCGCGCCTCGGCCGGTGACGGCCGGTACCGCGTGAGAAACCGCCCGCCGGCCGGGCGCTCAGCGCCGTGGATCGACGGTCGCGTCGATGTGCTCGGCGACGGCGACGACGAGGATGCGGGTGCCGGGCTCGGTGGCCCGCCAGCGGTGCCGTACACCACCGGAGAGATACAGCGTGTCACCGCGCTCCAGCCGGTAGGCACGGCCCTCGGCCTCGACCTCGGCGGCGCCGTCGGCGATGTACATGATCTCGTCGTTGCGGTGCTGGTACTCCCGGCCGGTGTCCTGCTCACCGGTGAATTCCTTGGCGTTGAGCTGATGTCCGCCCCGGACCACCCGCCGGACGCCGGGCCCGGCGTCGGCGGCCCGTACGACATCGACCGTGCGCGCGGAGTCGGCGGCGGCGTGCAGCCGTGCGGGCGTCGTCTCCAGGGCGTCCGCCACCCGTTCCAGTGACCGGGTGCTCGGCCGGGCGCGCTCGTTCTCGATCTGGCTGAGGAAGGGCACCGACAGTCCGCTACGGGCGGCGACCGCCGCCAGGGTCAGGCCCAGGGACCTGCGCCGCCTGCGGACGGCCGCGCCCACCCTGAGCGCTTCCTTGTCGTCCATGACTGGCTCCCTCCCGACCGGATCGTCATCTTCTCAGAGTTGACGCCAGTACAAGAGCTGTCCTGCCTCACCCGCTGCCGAACCCCGGGCGGTACGAACACACGGGCGAGGGAAGCAGGCGGCCCCCGGGGTCAATAATGCGCGTCGGCGGGTGATTCGCAAAGAGCCCCGGCATCTGCCCGAGCCCCGGCATCTGCCCGACAGCCGGTAAGCGGGTGGGACGCGCCCGCCGCCTTGTCGGCGCCGCCGACCGGAGTCCACCGGTCGGCGAGACCGGGATGGTCCTTGAGCCAGGCCCGTACGGCCTCCTGTTCCTTCCCCTTGCCGGTCGACTGGATCCGCGCCTCAAGTCCGGTGAGCTGTTCCTCGCTCATCGTGAAGTCCTTCAGCCAGGACGCGGCCTGCGGATGATCGGCGGAGAATCCCTTGCGGGCCAGGGTGTGGACACCGTCGCTCTCCGCGCCGAAAGCCTTCCTCGGGTCCTTCAGCTTGGTGAGGTCGTATGTGCTGTATGCCCAGTGCGGCGACCAGAGCACGACGACGACAGGTTCCTTCTTCTGGTACGCGCGCTTCAGCTCGGCCAGCATGCCCGGCGTGGAGCCGTCGACCAGGGTGTACTCGTCCTCCAGGCCGTACTCCTTGAGGACCTTGTCCTTGAGCAGACCCATCTCGCCCGCGCTGGGCTCGATGCCGATGATCCGGCCCTTGAAGGTGGAGCTCTTGCCCTTGAGGTCGTCGAGGGAGTCGAAGCCCTTCACATAGGCGGGCACGGAAAGCTCCAGCGAGGTCTGGTCGTACCAGGAGCCCAGGTCCTCCAGACCGTTCTTGTACTTCGCCCAGTACGCGGCATGTGTGACCGGCAGCCAGGAGTCGGTCTGGATGTCGATCTGGCCGCCCGCCTGGCCGGTGTAGAGGGAACCGGCCTCGTACTGCCTGGCGTCGACCTCGAAGCCGCGCCGCTCCAGCAGTTCCTTCCAGAGGAAGGTGGAGGCGATGCCCTCGTCCCACGGGATGTATCCCATGCTGATCTTCTTGCCCCGGCCGACGTTCCCGGCGTCGGAGGCGGTGTTCGTGGCGGACGAGGAGCCGCCGAAGAGACCGATGCCGCCCGCGACGAGCGCGAGCACGACCACTCCGGCGAGGGCGACGACGGGCTGCGGACGGTGGTTCCAGAGCTTCACTCCGCCCGCCAGCTCCTTCGCCCTGGCCAGCGCGCGGCGGCCGACCGGCGAGACCTGGAGACTGAGGGCACCGGTGATCCGGTCCAGATACATCGCCAGGATGACGACGGAGACACCTGCCTCGAAGCCGAGGCCGATATCGACATTGCCGATGGCGCGGTAGACGGCGCCGCCGAGACCGCCGCCGCCGACCATGCCCGCGATGACCACCATGGACAGGCCCAGCATGATGACCTGATTGATACCGGCCATGATCGTCTGGAGGGCCAGCGGAAGCTGTACGCGCAGCAGTGTGTTGCGCGGGCTGGTGCCGAACGCCTCGGCGGCCTCGACCAGTTCTCCGTCGACCTGACGGATGCCCAGCTCGGTCATCCGGACGCCGGGCGGCAGCGAGAAGATGATCGTGGCGATGATGCCGGGAACCACTCCGACGCCGAAGAAGAAGACTCCCGGGATCAGATAGACCATGGCGGGCATGGTCTGCATGAAGTCGAGCACCGGGCGGGTGAGCGAGCTGACCGTTCTGGAGCGCGCGGCCCAGACGCCCAGCGGGACCGCGATCAGCAGCGTCACGATGGTCGAGACGAGCACCAGCGAGAGAGTCGCCATCGAGTCGTCCCACAGCTCGACGGAGTCGATCAGGGCGAAGCCGGCGAAGGTGAGGACGCCCGCGACCAGGCTGCGCAGCCACCAGGCGAGAACGGCGAGGATGCCCGCGAGGAGCAGCGGCTCCGGCGCGGAGAGCACCGCGTCGATGCCGTCGTACATTCCGGAGACGATCGAGCCGATCGCGTCGAACAGCCAGGAGAGATGGCGCTGAAGGAAGTCGACGGCGGAGTCGACGCCGTCGCCGAGACGGAACCTAGGCACGGGTGACCGCCTTGCCTGCGGCGGAGGCCTGTGCGGCTGCGGGCGTCATCGGCTCGCCGAGTACGGCCAGCAGCCGGGCGCGCGGCACCACTCCGACGAGTTTGCCCTTGCCGTCGGTGACAGCGACCGCGACTCCGCTGGTGGAGCAGGGCGTGAACAGCTCGCTGATCGGAGTCGACTCGACCACACCGGCGGGCGCGGCGGACAGGACGTCCTCGGCGGTGAGGAGTTCTCTGCCGTCGTCCGTACGGGTGCCGTAGACGGTCTCGGGATCGGACATGATCGCACCGGCCGTGAGCACCCGGGAGCGGTCGACGTCCTTGGTGAAGGAGGCGACATAGTCGTTGGCGGGAGTGACGAGGATGTCCTCGGCGCTGCCCTGCTGGACGATCTCGCCGTCGCGCATCACGGCGATCCGGTCACCGAGGCGCATGGCCTCGTTGAGGTCATGGGTGATGAACACGATGGTCTTCTTGAGCCGCTTCTGGAGTTCGAGGAGCTGATCCTGCATATCGCGGCGGATCAGCGGATCGAGCGCGCTGAAGGACTCGTCCATCAGCAGCAGATCGGCGTCGGTGGCGAGGGCGCGGGCGAGGCCGACGCGCTGCTGCATACCGCCGGACAGCTCGTCCGGCCAGGATGTCTCCCAGCCGCCCAGACCGGTGAGCTCCAGCGCCTCGGCTGCGCGCTTGGCACGCTCCGCGCGCGGTACGCCCTGCACTTCCAGCCCGTACGCGGCGTTCTCCAGGACGCTGCGGTGCGGAAAGAGCGCGAAGTGCTGGAAGACCATGCTGATCCTGGTGGAGCGGACCTGGCGCAGCTCCTGCGGGCTCAGGGCGGTCAGGTCCTGGCCGTCGAAGAGGACCCGTCCCGAGGTGGGTTCGAGCAGCCCGTTGAGCATGCGCAGCAGCGTGGACTTGCCGGATCCCGACAGACCCATGACGACGAAGATCTGGCCCGGCTCGACCGAGAAGGAGGCGTCGATGACCGCTGCCGTCGTGCCGGCCGCCCGCAGCTCGTCACGGTCCGTACCGTTCTTCAGCAGGGACACGGCTTCGTCGGGTTGTCTGCCGAAGACCTTGTACAGATGGTCGGCTTGCAGCCTGGACACATATACCTCACGCGTTGAACGGATACGGCCCGCACACCCCCGCGGGCAGGCCGTGGAACGAGCGGGTTCGGCCCGCCGCACCCGGTGTGGCCATGGAAGATGCGCCCGGGTTCGTTCCGGGGGCGCGCCTGCCCTTGGTTACACGAGCCAAACGATTTAGTGGCCCAGGTCACAGCCGATCGAGCGACATCGGCGTGAAATTCCCTTCCACGGAAGGAGCGATGACAGACTGTGACCATCTTTGCCCGCTCTTGCGGCCATTCCGTCAGGGCGGTCGGCAGGCGGTCGGCAGGCGGCGGCTGTCCGTCGGCGGCGACTGTCAGTGGGGCGGCTGTCAGTGGGCTGGGGCATCATCAAGGTTGTGACGCGACGCCTGATGCTCCTCGACACCGCTTCCCTCTACTTCCGGGCCTATTTCGGGGTTCCCGACTCCGTGCGGGCCCCGGACGGCACGCCGGTCAACGCGGTGCGCGGGCTGCTCGACTTCATCGCACGCCTGGTCCAGGACCACCGGCCCGACGAGCTGGTGGCCTGTATGGACGCGGACTGGCGGCCTCAGTGGCGGGTGGAGCTGATCCCGTCGTACAAGGCCCATCGCGTGGCCGAGGAGCGGGCGGAAGGGCCCGACGAGGAGGAGACCCCGGACACGCTCACGCCACAGGTCCCGGTGATCGAGGCGGTGCTCGACGCACTCGGTATCGCCCGGGTCGGCGTCGCGGGATACGAGGCGGACGACGTGATCGGCACGCTCGTCGGCCGGGCGACGGGCCCGGTGGACATCGTCACCGGCGACCGCGATCTCTACCAGCTCGTGGACGACGCCCGTGGTGTCCGGGTGCTCTATCCGCTGAAGGGCGTGGGCACGCTCCAGCTCACCGACGAGGCGGTTCTGCGCGAGAAGTACGGAGTCGACGGGCCCGGATATGTCGATCTGGCGCTGCTGCGCGGCGATCCGAGCGACGGACTGCCCGGTGTGCCGGGAATCGGCGAGAAGACCGCGGCCAAGCTGCTGGACGCCTTCGGCGATCTGGCCGGGATCATGGCGGCGGTGGACGATCCGCGCTCGAAGCTCACTCCGTCGCAGCGCAAGCGGCTGGACGAGGCCCGGGACTATGTGGCGGTCGCGCCCACGGTGGTCCGGGTCGCCGGGGACGTTCCGCTGCCGGAGTTCGATCCGGCCCTGCCTTCGGAGCCGCGCGATCCGGCGCTGGTCGAGGCGCTCGCCGCCCGGTGGGGGCTCGGCGGCGCGCTCCAGAGACTTCTGGTCACTCTGAAGAGCTGAGGCCCACGGCAGGGCCGTCCCAGGGCCGAGGTGTTAGCTTAGGTAAGCCTAAGCATCACCAGAGTCTGGGGAGACCACCGTGGCAGAACAGCCGGCCCGCAGGGCACCGAAGGCGCGTGAGGCACAGGTCGTGAGCACCGAGTGGCTCACACCGCACATGGTGCGTGTCGTTCTGGGCGGTGACGGGCCGGCCGGTCTGGAGGCCGGTGAGTTCACCGACCACTACATCAAGCTGCTGTTCGCCGCGGATGGCGTGACCTATCCCGAACCGTTCGACATGGAGCGGATCCGCGCGGAGTTCCCGCGTGACCAGTGGCCCACGACCCGTACGTACACGGTGCGCGCCTGGGACCGGGACGCCGGCGAGCTGACCGTCGACTTCGTGGTGCACGGCGACGAGGGCCTGGCCGGACCATGGGCGGCCCGGGTGCGGCCGGGCGAGACCGTACGGTTCCTCGGGCCCGGCGGCTCGTACGCACCGGACCCGGCGGCGGACTGGCATCTGCTGGCCGGGGACGAGAGCGCCCTGCCCGCGATCGCCGCCTCGCTGGAGCGGCTTCCGGCCGGTGCGAGCGTGCATGCCTTTGTCGAGGTCTCGGGCCCCGAGGAGGAGCAGAAGGTCACGACGCCGGACGGCACCGGAATCACCTGGCTGCACCGCGGTGACCGCCCGGTCGGTGAGGCGCTGGTCGCCGCCGTACGGGAGTTGGAGTTCCCAGCGGGTGAGGTCCATGCCTTTGTGCACGGCGAGGCCGGCTTTGTACGGGACCTCCGCCGTCATCTGCGGCTGGAGCGGAACGTCCCGCGCGAGCGGCTGTCGGCGTCGGGATACTGGCGGCTCGGCCAGAGCGACGAGGCCTGGCGCGCCGTCAAGCGCGAGTGGAACGAGCAGGTGGAGCGGGAGCAGGAGACGCGAGAGCAGGAGGCACGGGAGCAGAAGGTGAGCTGATCTTCGTACCGCTTACCGCTCCCCTGGCATGAAGAAGGGCCATCCGCGCTCCGGCGCCCGGGTGGCCTTTCGCGTGCCGTGTGCCGTGTACGTCGTACCGCTGACGCGTCGACGTGCCGATGCGCCGTCAGAGCGTCGGCAGCACCGATGCCTTCAGATCGCCGTGCGGATCGTAGACGGCACACATGATGTCGCGGTCGCCGTCCGCCGGTCTGCTGCCCTCGCCGTCCGCCTTCCTGGTGCTGGTCGGCGGCCTGCTGACCGCCCGCGCCCTGGGCGCGGTAGCGCTGGTGATCGTCTTCGGGACCGTCGCGACGGGCGGCTGTCTCTATTTCCTCGCCGCGGTCTCCGCCCTCTCCGCGTGAGCACTTGGGCGCCGCGCGGACACGGACGCGTCACGCCGGTGAAACAGCCTCTCCCTAATTTCTGTCAATCGACAGGAATCAGTGAGTGAGCTGACAGGGGCTGCCATGACCGGTACCGGCACCGCATCCACGGACGCACGGCACGACCCACTAAGCGCCGGTCCCGGCGGCCCAGGGACAGGCTCCGGCACGGCCACAGGCACCGATCGGCGCGACGCGGCCGAGCTGGCCGGCTTCGGCTACCGGCAGGAGCTGCACCGGAGCCTGGGGCGGTACGCCTCGTTCGCCGCCGGGTTCTCCTTCATCTCCGTCCTCACCACCGTGTTCCAGTTCTTCGCCTTCGGCTTCTCGTTCGGCGGCGCGGCCTTCTTCTGGACCTGGCCGGCCGTGCTCCTCGGACAGTTGCTGGTGGCCGCCTGCTTCGCCGAACTCGCCGCCCGCTACCCGCTGTCGGGCGCGATCTACCAGTGGTCCACCCGGCTGAGCACACCGTCCTTCGGCTGGTTCGCCGGCTGGATCATGGTGATCGGCCAGATGGTCGTGGTGGCCGCGGCGGCCCTTGCGCTCCAGGTCGTACTGCCTGCGATCTGGAGCGGATTCCAGTTCGTCGGCGACGATCCGGCGCCCACCTCCGCGAGCGGCGCCGCGAACGCCGCGCTGCTCGCCGTCGTTCTGCTCGTCCTCACCACGGTCGTGAACCTGCTCGACAACCGTGTGATGTCCGTCGTCAACCGCGTGGGAGTCACCGCCGAGATCATCGGGGCCGCGCTGATCGTGGTGCTGCTGTTCACGCACACCGAGCGCGGTCCCGGTGTCACGCTCCATACCGGCGGCCAGGGCGGGGCCGTCGGCGCGCTGCTGGTGGGCTCCTTCGCCGCGGCGTACGTCCTGATCGGCTTCGACAGCGCGGGCGAGCTGAGCGAGGAGACCCGCAGCCCTCGCCGTACCGCGCCTCGTACGATCCTGCTCGCCCTCGCGTCCGCGGGCGTCCTCGGCGGACTGCTTCTGCTGGGCGGAGTGCTGGCCGCGCCGAGCCTCACCGACGGCCGGCTGGCGACGGAAGGACTCTCGTACGTGCTGACCAGCACCCTCGGCGACGGCGTGGGCCGACTGCTGCTGGCAGATGTGGCGCTGGCTGTCGCCGTGGCCACACTCGCCATCCAGACCTCGGGCTCGTGCATGCTCTTCTCCATGGCGCGGGACGGTGTCCTGCCGGCCGCCGGCCGACTGGCGAAGGTCTCTCCGCGTACGGGCATGCCGACGGGCCCGGCCCTGGTGGTCGGAACGGCCGCGGCGGCGCTCTGTCTGCTCAATCTGGCATCGCCGGAGGCCTTTCTGGCGATCGGCACGACCTGTATCGCGATGCTCTACCTCGCGTATCTGATGGTCACCGGCCCGATGCTGGTCCACAGACTCCGTGGCACCTACACCACGGAGACCGCACTCGACGAGACGGGCCGACCGCTGTTCTCACTCGGCCGCTGGGGCCTGCCGGTCAACGCGGTGGCCTGTCTGTACGGCGCGGCGATGACGATCAATCTGGCCTGGCCCCGGGCCGCGGTCTACGACCCGGCGGGCGGACACTGGTACTTCCAGTGGTTCACGGTCCTCTTCCTCACCATCACAGCGGGCACGGGCGCACTATGGCTGACGGTAGGCACACGCCGGACAAGCCGGGGCTCTACGCTCCCCGAATGAACGAGCCCCGGACAAGCACAACACCAGAGGCCGAAGCAGTACGGCTGAACTGACCGCGCTGGCGTGCTCTCTGGTCATCGCTGGGGCAGGTCCGGGCGTCTCCGGCGGGTGAGCGCGTCGCCGAAGGGACGGACAACGGCGGGACGGAAAGCGAGCCGGACTGCGGGTCGGACCGAGTCAGTCCCGTCCCGCGCACGGTGTCTCCGCGTGCGGTGTCTCCGGGTCCCACGTGCCCTCGTCCCGCGTGCCCTCGTCCCGCGCGCCCTCGTCCCGCGCGCCCGCTATTCGTAGCGCCGCGTCCGCCGTTGCCTCCGCGAACGCCGCCACGGGGCGGTCCGGGTCGGAGCGGTGGACCAGGATCACGCCCTCGATCAGTCCGAAGACCAGGTCCGTACGGAGGGCGAGTTCGGCCTTGTCCAGTTCGGCGCCCGGTCCGGTCTCGGCGAGCAGCCTCCCGTACGCGTCCTTCAGCTCCGCCCGTACATGGTGGAAGCCCGCGAAGCGCTCCGCCCGCACCTCGGGCAGCAGATACAGCCCGCCCAGATTGTGCGGGCCTCTGCAGAGCAGCTCGACGTCCGAGCGGCACAGCTCCCACAGTCTGGTCTCGGCCGCGCGCTTCTCGTCGGCGAGGAGCTCGCGGGCCAGGATCAGCGACGGTGTCACGGTCGATTCGAGCAGCTCGGCGAGGAGATCCTCCTTGCCGCCGAAGTAGTGGTACATCGTGGCCTGACGCATTCCCGCCCGCTCGGCAACGGCCCGCGTGGTGGTCGCCGCGTATCCGAGCGTGGTGAACAACTCGGCCGCCGCCCGCAGCAGTTCGTCCCGCGCGGACAGTCCGCTCTCCGGCCGCTGCTCCGCGCGCGGCCGTCCCACCCGTCGTCCCGTCGTGGCCATGCGACCGATCGTCGCACACACCCGGCCGCCTCGATCTTGCCGCAGGCAGAGTGAGTATCCGGTAACTCCCGTGCAATGGCCGGGCAATGGCATGGACTCGCCGCGCGCTTAATTTCTGTCGGTCGACAGAAACAACGCGGAAGCCGGAGGCCGAGCCATGGCGACAGCGACGACATACGGGGCCAGGAACCACGCCCGCGCGCAGGCGGGCGCCAAGGCCGAGACCATGCCCGTGGTGCCCGCCACCGACTGGCCCGATCCTCCGTGCGAGGCCGGGCATCTCGTCTGGGCGGAGACCGTGGCCGGCGGCGGCTATACCCACCGCGCCGTGGCCCGCGGCACCGAGATCCGGCTCACCGATCCGCGCGGCGACGCCTGCGCCCATCTGCTGCTCCACGCGGACGGCCGTCCCTGGGAGCGGCTCAACACGGCCGACACGGTCAAGGTCCAGTGGAACGCCTACGCACGCGCGGGACAGCTTCTGCTCTCCGGCCAGGGCCGAGTCCTCGCCTCGCTCGTCGAGGACACGGCCGACGGCCACCACGACACCCTGTGCGGCACCTCGACTCTCGCCAGGAACACCGTGCGCTACGGAGACGGCGCGCCGCACTCCGCCTCGCCCGCCGGCCGCGAGCTGTTCAAACTCGCCGCCCTCAAGAACGGTCTGGAGCCGCGCGATCTGCCGCCCTCCGTCTCGTTCTTCCAGGGCGTGACGGTACGGGAGGACGGCGCCCTGGACTTCACGGGCTCGGCGGGTCCGGGCGGCTCGGTGACCTTGCGCGCCGAGCAGGATCTGACGGTACTGATCGCGAATGTGCCGCATCCGCTCGATCCGCGCCCGGAGTACGTGTGCACGCCGCTGGAGGTCCTGGCCTGGATCGCCGCCCCGACGCGGCCCGGCGATCCACTCTGGAACGCCACTCCCGAGGGCCGCCGCGCCTTCCTCAACACCTCCGAATACCTGGCCGCGAGGGGCACCCGATGACCTCCGCGCCGATCTCCGAAGCCACACCGGCCGCGCCGGCCGGGCAGGCCACCTCAGCCACCTCCGTCACCATTCCCGCCCGCGCTCCCTGGTCCGCTCTCGTCCCCGTCGGCTCATATCTCACCCTCACCGATCTGTACGGCAACCAGGCCGTGGACTTCCTCGTGTACGACGCCCATGACACCGCCGTCCGCTACAGCGCGCCCGACACCATCCACGCCCAGGGCGGTGTCTTCCTCACCACCGGCAGTGTGCTCCTGTCGAACGAGCACACCGCGCTGATGACCGTCACCGAGGACACCTGCGGCCAGCACGACACACTCGGCGGTGCCTGCTCCAAGGAGTCCAACACCCTGCGCTACGGCCATCACACCTGGTCGCAGCACGCCTGCATGGACAACTTCCTGATCGAAGGAGCGCGCTACGGCCTCGGTCCGCGCGATCTCGTGCCCAATGTCAACTGGTACATGAACGTGCCGGTGGAGCAGGACGGCACGCTCGGCATCGTCGACGGACTCTCCGCGCCCGGTCTGCGGGTCACACTCCGCGCCGAGACGGACGTACTGGTCCTGATCTCCAACTGCCCTCAGATCAACAATCCTTGCAACGGCTTCGATCCCACCGCCGTGGAAGCCACGATCACCGCCGAAGCACCGGTCGCCGGCAGCCGGGCCAGCGAGGCCAGCGGATGACCTTCGACACCCTCCTCGTCGCCAACCGAGGCGAGATCGCCGTACGGATCATCCGTACCGCCCGCAGGCTCGGCCTCCGTACGGTCGCGGTCTTCTCCGATCCCGACCGCCCGGCGCCTCATGTGCGGCTCGCCGACGAGGCGGTACGGCTCGGTCCCGCGCCCGCCAAGGAGTCGTACCTCGACGCCGGTCTGGTGCTCGCGGCGGCCAAGGACACCGGAGCCGGCGCCATCCATCCCGGCTACGGCTTTCTCTCCGAGGACGCCGGTTTCGCCCGCCGCTGCGAGGACGCGGGTATCGCCTTCGTCGGCCCGACTCCGGCGCAGCTCGGCCTCTTCGGTGCCAAACACACCGCACGCGCCGCCGCCGAGGCCGCGGGCGTCCCGCTCGCGCCCGGCTCCGGCCTGCTGCCTGATCTCACCGCCGCGCTGGCCGCGGCGGACCGAATCGGCTATCCCGTGATGCTCAAGGCGACCGGTGGCGGTGGCGGGATCGGTATGCGCGCGGTGTACGACGCGCCCGGGCTCGCGGACGCCTGGGAGGGCGTACGGCGCGTGTCGGAGGCGGCGTTCTCCTCCACCGGAGTCTTCCTGGAGCGGCTCGTGGAACACGCGCGCCATGTCGAAGTACAGGTCTTCGGCGATGGACAGGGCCGGGTCGTCACCTTCGGCACCCGCGACTGCTCCCTCCAGCGCCGTCATCAGAAAGTGCTCGAAGAGGCGCCCGCGCCCGGCCTCCCCGACTCCGTACGACAGCGACTGACCGTCTCCGCACGGGAGTTGTGCGCGTCGGTGGACTACCGCTCCGCCGGTACGGTCGAGTTCGTGTACGACCAGGTCCGCGAGGAGGCGTCCTTCCTGGAGGTCAACACCCGTCTCCAGGTGGAACATCCGGTCACCGAGGCGGTCCAGGGCGTCGATCTCGTGGAGTGGATGCTGCGGCTGGCCCAGGGCGAGACCGCCGTCGTGAGGGAGCCGGACGCGCCGCGCGGTCATGCCGTCGAAGCACGGCTGTACGCGGAGGATCCGGGCCGGAACCACCGCCCTGGCGCCGGACTCCTCACCCGGGTCGCCTTTCCGCCGGAGCGTGACGGCATACGCGTCGACTCCTGGATCGAGACGGGAACGGAGGTGACCACCGCGTACGATCCGCTGCTGGCCAAGATCGTCGCGCACGGCGACGACCGCGAGTCGGCGCTCGCCGCACTCGACCGGGCCCTCGCTGCCACCCGTATCGACGGCATCGAGACCAATCTCGGGCTGGTGCGCGCCGCTCTGCGCGCTCCGGCCGTCGCCGCCGCCGCGCACTCCACGGCGACGCTCGCGACCGTCACCGATCCGACACCGCGTATCGAGGTGACCGCGGGCGGCACCTTGACCACCGTGCAGGACTGGCCGGGCCGTACCGGCTACTGGCAGGTCGGCGTCCCGCCGTCGGGACCGATGGACAGTCTCTCGTTCCGGCTCGGAAACCGCGCACTCGGCAACGAGCCCGGCGCACCGGGCCTGGAGTGCACACTTCAGGGCCCTACGCTCCGGTTCGGCTCCGCCACCACGGTCTGTGTCACCGGCGCGCCCGCACCGGTGACCGTGGACGGTACGCCGGTCCCGCGGTGGGAGCCCGTGACCGTCCCGGCGGGAGCGTCGCTCGCGATCGGCGCTCCCGCCGAACGGGGACTGCGGACCTATGTCCTGCTCGCAGGCGGCGGTCTGGACGTCCCGGACTTCCTGGGCAGCGCGTCCACCTTCACGCTCGGCCGCTTCGGCGGCCATGGCGGCCGGGCCCTGCGCACGGGCGATGTGCTTCACCCGGAGACGGCGTGCGTACGGAACGACGCGGCGCCCGTACGCCAC
Source organism: Streptomyces sp. MnatMP-M17 (assembly GCF_900091995.1). GTDB lineage: Bacteria > Actinomycetota > Actinomycetes > Streptomycetales > Streptomycetaceae > Streptomyces. Next base: position 9,043 of record NZ_FMDK01000358.1, on the reverse strand, counting down.
TCCGAGCGGCCCTGCTTCACCGACCGGTGGGAGATCGGTGTGGTCGAAGGCCCGCACGCGGCACCGGAGTTCTTCACCGAGGAGGACATCCGGGCGTTCTACACGGCGGAATGGAAGGTGCACTTCAACTCCGCGCGCACAGGTGTACGGCTGATCGGCCCCAAGCCTCGCTGGGCCCGAACGGACGGCGGCGAGGCGGGACTTCATCCCTCCAACATCCATGACACGCCGTACGCGGTCGGAGCCGTCGACTACACCGGCGACATGCCGGTGCTGCTCGGTCCCGACGGCCCTTCGCTCGGCGGCTTCGTCTGCCCGGCGACCGTGGTGACCGGCCAGCGCTGGAAGCTCGGCCAGTTGCGTCCCGGCGACACCGTCCGCTTCGTTCCCGTGAGCACCCGCGCCGCCGCCGAGCTGCGCCGCTCCCCCGCCGCCACGCCCGCGCCGGACCGGCCGCTCGTCGGTGACGGCGGCATCCTCGGCCGCCGTCCCGGTGTCACCTACCGCAGGAGCGGCGACGACAACGTACTGGTCGAGTACGGCGAGATGCGGCTCGATCTGGCCCTGCGGATGCGGGTCCACGCGCTGGCGGCAGCGGTGACGGCCGAAAGCCTGGCCGGCATCACCGATCTCACACCGGGCATCCGCTCCCTCCAGATCCAGTTGGATCCGGATGTGCTCTCCCAGGAGGCGCTGCTCGGCATACTCACCCGGATCGAGGACGAACTCCCGCTCACGGACGAGCTGGTGGTGGCGTCCCGTACGGTCCATCTGCCGCTGTCCTGGGACGATCCGGCGACACGCGAGGCCATCGCCCGCTATATGGCGGGCGTACGGGACGACGCGCCCTGGTGCCCGTGGAACATCGAGTTCATCCGCCGTGTCAACGGCCTGGACTCGCCCGAGGATGTCCACCGCACGGTCTTCGACGCCGAGTATCTCGTACTGGGCCTGGGCGATGTGTACTTGGGAGCGCCGGTCGCCACTCCGCTCGATCCCCGGCACCGGCTCGTCACCACCAAGTACAACCCGGCGCGCACCTGGACCGCCGAGAACTCCGTCGGGATCGGCGGCGCGTATCTGTGCGTCTACGGTATGGAAGGGCCCGGCGGCTATCAGTTCGTGGGCCGTACCACCCAGGTCTGGTCGGGCTGGCAGCAGCGCGGGGCGTTCCGCCCGGGCGAACCGTGGCTGCTGCGCTTCTTCGACCGGATCAAGTGGTATCCGGTCGGCGCGGACGAACTCCTCGCGCTACGGGCCGACATGGCGGCGGGCCGTTTCGTGCCACGGATCGAGGAAGGGACCTTCTCGATCCGGGAGCATGAGCGGTTCCTCGCCGCGAACGCCGCCTCGATCGAAGCCTTCCGGGCCCGTCAGGCGGCGGCGTTCGCGGTGGAGCGCGCCGCGTGGGAGGCGTCGGGCGAGTTCGCCCGCGCGGAGGTGGTGGCCGTTCCCGCGCCCACGCGCACCGGGATCAGCGTGCCGACGGGCGCCCGGCTGCTGGAGGCGGAGTTCGCCGCGTCGGTCTGGCGGATCGATGTCGCCGCCGGTGACACCGTACGTGCGGGTCAGCCGTTGCTCGCGCTGGAGGCGATGAAGATGGAGTCCCGGATCCAGGCACCGGCGGACGGCGTGGTGACGGAGATTCTGACGTCGCCCGGCGCACAGGTGGAGGCGGGCACGCCGCTGCTGATCCTGTCCGCGGTGCCGTCGCCCGCGCCCTCCGCCACTTCCTCGTCCTCCGTGTCTCCGGCGTAAGGAGCCTTCGCCGTCATGCCCACCACGTCCGGCACACCAGCCGCGCCCACCACACCCGTCCCACCGTTCTCCGCGCTCGCCCGGGTCCGCACCGCCTATGAGCGGATCGCGCGCGTCGACCGCCCGGAGATCTGGATCACGTTGCGGCCTCAGGCCGAGGTGGAGGCCGAGGCCCGCGCGCTCGACGCCCGCGCCGCCGACACCGACGGTGCCACCGGTCCGCTTCCTCTCGCCGGCCGGCTCCTGGCCGTCAAGGGCAATATCGATGTCGCCGGGCTTCCCACCACGGCAGGCTGCCCGTCGTACGCCTATCTCCCGGAGCGGGACGCCCCGGCCGTGGCGCGGCTCAGAGAGGCGGGCGCGCTGGTGCTCGGCACCACCAACATGGACCAGTTCGCCACCGGTCTGGTCGGCACCCGCTCGCCCTACGGCCCGGTACGCGGCGCCCATGACCCGGAACGGATCTCCGGCGGATCCAGCTCGGGCTCCGCCGTCGCGGTGGCCCTCGGCATCGTGGATCTCGCCCTGGGAACGGACACCGCGGGCTCCGGCCGGGTGCCCGCCGCCTTCAACGGCATCGTCGGGCTGAAACCGTCGCGCGGACTGGTGCCCACCGAGGGCGTGGTCCCGGCGTGCGCGAGTCTGGACTGCGTCACCGTCTTCGCCCGTACGCTCCCGGAGGCCCGGTCGGCGCTCGCGCTGATGTCCGTACCGCCGGGCCGCGCGGCACCGCACCGTACGCCGGGACACACGGGCGACGCCCACACCGGCGACGGGTATACCGGCGCGGCCGATCTCGATCCCACCGTCGCCGGGATCATCCGCCGCGCCCGTGACATCCCCGCGCACCGGCTCTACGCCGACCAGGCACGGCTCGCCTCTCTGCGTACGGCGGCACTCGGCGCCCTGGGCGACGCCGACGCGCTGCTCCTGCCGACCACTCCCGGCCATCCGACACTCGCGGAGGTGGCCGCCGATCCGCTGGGTACCAACGCCCGGCTCGGCCGGTTCACCAACTCCACCAATCTCTTCGATCTGGCCGCGGTCGCCGTCCCGGGCGGCGAGGTGCACGGCCGTCCTTTCGGTGTCATGCTCATCGGCCACGCGGGTACGGACGAGCGCCTGGCCGACCTCGCCGCCCTTCTCACACCGCCTGTCAGGCTCGCGGTGGTGGGCGCGCATCTGACCGGCCTGCCGCTCAATCCACAGCTTCTGGCGCTGGGCGCGCGGCTGGTCCGTACGACGACCACCGCACCGGTCTACCGGCTCTACGCCCTGCCCACCGAGCCGCCGAAGCCCGGACTCGTCCATACGGGCCCGACGGGCGCGGCGGGCGCGGCGGGAGCGGCAGGAGCGGCGATCGAGGCCGAGATCTGGGAGCTGCCGGCCGAGGGACTCGGCTTGCTCCTCGCCGCGCTTCCGCGTCCCATGGCACTGGGCCGGGTGGAACTGGCCGACACGACCACGGTCCCGGGCTTCCTCTGCGAGCCCGCCGCGCTCAGCGACGCCCAGGACATCACCGAATACGGCGGCTGGCGCGCGTACACCACCACACGCCGCTGACCGGCCGGACTGAGCGGCCGAATGGCTGGGCCGGGCCCTCCAGAGCAGGACACCCGGCCCGGCCATCGGCGTACGGCCCGGCCATCGACGTACCGCCTCAGCCCACCGAGCTGTACGCCACCACTCCGCGCAGCACCGCGTCGACCGCCTTGCGCGCGTTCTTCGTCACCGTGCTGTTCTCTCGCGGCGCCGCCGCCGCGATCTGGCCGAGCACATCGATGACCTGCTTGCACCAGCGGACGAAGTCACCGGCCGGCATCTCCGCCTCGCGCAGCACCTCGTCAAGTCCCTTGCCCGAGGCCCACATATAGACCGCCCAGGCGAAGCCGAGGTCGGGCTCGCGCTGTCCGACGCCCTCCGCCTGGTTGATCTTCAGTTCCTCCTCCAGGGCGTCGAGCCTGCCCCAGATATGGATCATCTCGCCGAGCGCGGCCTTCGCCTTGCCGGACGGCAGCTTCGGCGCCACCGCGTCATCGGACTGCCGGGCCTCGTAGACCAGCGCGGAGACACAGGCGGCCAGCTCGGCGGGCGTGAGCCCTTCCCAGACGCCGTCGCGCAGACACTCACTGGCGAGAAGATCGAGCTCGCCGTAGAGCCGGGCCAGCCGCTGGCCGTGCTCGGTGACCTCGTTGCCACGGAGATAGTCCAGCTCGGTGAGGAGCGCGACAATCCGGTCGAACGTACGGGCGATGGTGTTCGTCCGCCCTTCGATCCGGCGCTCCAGCTGGCGGGTGTCCCGCTGGAGCCGGTGATAGCGCTCGGCCCAGCGCGCGTGGTCCTCCCGCTCGTCACAGCCATGGCAGGGATGGGCGCGCAGCTCCGTGCGCAGCCGGGCGATCTCCCGGTCGTCGGCCGCCGCGGCGCGCTGCTTGCGGTGCCGCTCGGGCACGATATGACCGGCCTTCGAACGCAGCGCGGACGCCAGATCGCGGCGCGACTGCGGTGAGCGCGCGTTGAAGGACTTGGGGATCCGCATCCGCTCCAGCGGCTCCACCGGAATCGGGAAGTCCATCGAGGCCAGCCGTTTGACCTGCCGCTCGACGGTCAGCACCAGCGGCCGTGGCCCGTCCTGATGCTCGAAGCCGCGGTGGCCGTTGGCACGCCCGGCCGGCAGCCCGGGATCGAGCACCAGCGCGAGACCGGCGAACTTCCCGGTCGGCACATGGATGACATCGCCGGGCTTGAGCTTCTCCAGCGAGGAGGCCGCGGCGGCCCTGCGCTGCGCCGCGCCCTGTTTGGCCAGATCGGTCTCACGGTCCTTGAGGTCGCGGCGCAGCCGCGCGTACTCCTCGAAGTCCCCGAGATGGCAGGTCATCCCGGCGCGATAGCCGTCGAGTCCCTCCTCGTTCTTCCGCACCTGGCGGGAGATCCCGACGACCGACTTGTCGGCCTGGAACTGGGCGAAGGAGGTCTCCAGCAGCTCACGCGAGCGGTGCCGGCCGAACTGGTGCACGAGATTGACGGCCATGTTGTACGAGGGCCGGAAGCTGGAGCGCAGCGGATACGTCCGGGTCCCGGCCAGCCCGGCGAGCGCGCCCGGATCCATGCCGCGCTGCCAGAGCACCACCGCATGGCCCTCGATATCGATGCCGCGGCGCCCGGCCCGCCCGGTGAGCTGGGTGTACTCGCCGGGTGTGATGTCGGCGTGCTGCTCGCCGTTCCACTTGACGAGCTTCTCCAGCACCACGGACCTGGCCGGCATATTGATACCGAGCGCCAGCGTCTCGGTGGCGAAGACCGCCTTGACCAGACCGCGGACGAACAGCTCCTCCACGACCTCCTTGAAGGTCGGCAGCATTCCGGCGTGGTGCGCGGCGATGCCTCGCTCCAGGCCCTCCAGCCACTCGTAATAGCCGAGGACATGGAGATCCTCGCCCGGGATCGAGGCCGTGCGCTCCTCGACGATCTCGCGGACCCGGCGCCGTGCCTCGTCGTTGTTGAGCCGCAGGCCCGCGTACATGCACTGCTGTACGGCGGCCTCGCAGCCGGCCCGGCTGAAGATGAAGGTGATCGCGGGCAGCAGGCCCTCGGCGTCGAGGCGCTCGATGACCTCGGGCCTGGAGGGTGTCCAGATCCGGCCGCGCTGTCTGCGCTCGCGCTCCCGGTCGGCCTCACGGATCATCTTGCCGCGTCTGCGCTCGCGCGGGTTGTACGTGCGCTGGTTCTCCATCCGGGCCAGCCGGACGAGATCGGGATTGACCTCCCGCCTGGCCACACCACGGCCGCCGTGGTCGGACTCCTCCTCGAAGAGGTCGTACATCCGGCGGCCGGCCAGCACATGCTGCCAGAGCGGCACGGGCCGGTGCTCCGCGACGATCACCTCGGTGTCACCACGGACGGTGTCCAGCCAGTCACCGAACTCCTCGGCGTTGGAGACCGTGGCCGAGAGCGAGACGAGCGTGACCGACTCGGGCAGATGGATGATCACCTCTTCCCAGACGGCGCCCCGGAACCGGTCGGAGAGATAGTGGACCTCGTCCATCACCACATAGCCGAGGCCGAGGAGCGACTGGGAGCCCGCGTAGAGCATGTTGCGCAGCACCTCGGTGGTCATGACGACCACCGGAGCCTCGGAATTGACGCTGTTGTCCCCGGTGAGCAGACCGACCTTGTCCGCGCCGTAGCGCTTGGCCAGATCGGCGTACTTCTGGTTGGAGAGCGCCTTGATGGGCGTGGTGTAGAAGCACTTACGGCCCTTAGCCAGGGCCAGGTGCACGGCGAACTCGCCGACGATCGTCTTGCCCGAGCCGGTGGGCGCCGCGACCAGCACGCCCTTTCCGCCCTCCAGGGCCTGGCAGGCCTCGATCTGGAACGGGTCGAGCGCGAAGTCGTACATCTCGCGGAAGGGTGCGAGCGCCGTGGCCTGCTCGGCGGCGCGAGTCCGCGAAGCGGCGTACCGCTCGGCTGGTGAGAGGTCCTCTGTCATCTTGCTGTCGAGCCTACCCGCCGCCTCGGACAGTCAGCCGATCTTTAATCGTCCTTGGAAACCACCCGTGCGGCGGCCGGTGGGCCGCCGCACGGGAGGAAGGTCAGGTGATGTCGTCGTAGCCGTTCAGCCGGTCCGGGCGCCCGCCGCCGTCGGGCCGGTCGGGCGGCGAGACCGGTTCGACCGCGCCGACGGACTCGGGCGTCAGATCGAGATCGGAGGCCTCGTCGTCGTCGAGATCCGCGTCCGGGTTGTTGCGCCTGCGCCGTCGGTCGTTGAGGAAGCAGACACCCAGCGCCAGGAAGTAGAGCACCACGATGGGGGCGGCCAGCGTCAGCATGGTGAGCGGGTCACCGGTCGGTGTCGCGACCGCGGAGAAGAGCGTGATGCCCAGCACCATGATGCGCCACCAGGAGGCGAGCCGCTTCGCCGAGAGCACTCCGGTGAAGTTCAGCAGGACCAGCAGCAGCGGCAGCTCGAAGGCCAGACCGAAGACGATCACCATACGGACCACGAGATCGAGATACTCGTCCAGCGGCAGCAGGTTCCGCGCGTTCTCCGGAGTGAAGTCGAGCAGGATCGTGGCGGTCTGAGGAAGGATCTTGTACGCGAGGACGGCGCCGCTGAGGAAGAGCGGGACGCCGATTCCCACGAACGACAGCGCGTACTTCTTCTCGTGGCTGTGCAGACCGGGCGCCAGGAAGCCCCAGAGCTGGTACAGCCAGACCGGTGAGGACAGCACCACACCGGATACGAGCGAGACCTTCAGGGCGATCGAGAAGGGCGAGATCAGACCGTTGACGGTCATGTCCGCGCACGGCTGGCCGTTCTTCTGTGTCAGCGTGCCGTTGACACAGCCGACCGAGTCCAGGATGGGTTTCATCATGAACTCCATCAGGTCCTTGTTGTAGAACGCGGCGACGACCGTGATGACCAGGATCGCCAGGACCGACTTGAGCAGGCGGTTTCGCAGTTCACGCAGGTGCTCGGCGAGGGGCATGCGCCCCTCGACGTCTTTCTCCTGCTTCCGGGCAGACTTGAGCAACCCGCGTCCCTCGTCTCGTAGCGGCAGCCGTCAGCGGGGTGCGTCAGCTCTGGGCGGTGCGGTTCGGCTCGGTGACCGGACGGGAGCTCGTGACATCCCCGGGCGAAGCCTGGATCGTCCTCGGAGCGGCGGCCTGCTGCTGGGCCGTGGTGTCGGCGGGCTGGTCGGCCGCCGGGGCCGCCGTGTCGTCGTCCTTCTTCATGGCCTTGGCCTCGCTCTTGAGGATGCGGGCCGACTTGCCGAGCGAACGCGCCATGTCGGGAAGCTTCTTGGCACCGAACAGCAACAGGATGACAACGATGATCAGAACGATCTCGAGGGGCTTCAGATTGCCGATCATGTACGACTTCCTTCTCGCTGAGGCGGCTGGGCGGGGGCTGCCCGTACAACCGAACCGGTGTCCGGCCTTAGTACTCGCTGCGATCGTAACCCGCAGGGGTAAACGCGGGGCAATGCCTGTGCATACTCACAACTGCTCCGTTTACCTCTGTTAGAGGTCGCGATCGTCAGCGTACCGTCCGCGCCCGCGGCGCCGGAGGGCGGTGGCGCCGCCGCTACCGCAGCGCGTCTCCCGTCGAGGCCAGCCGGGTGGCGGCGCGTTCCAGGTCCTCCGCGGCCCGGTTGATCCGCTCGGTGGTCTCGGCGACCTGCCGGCCGAGCCGCTGGGCCTCGGCAAAGACCCGGACCGCCAGTACGCCGAGTAGGGCGATCCCGCAGAAACCCAGGGCGATGGCGAGCATGGGCCAGAACATGGGCGAAGCCTGGATCCGTTCTTGAGGAGATGACGTGGTTTACGAGGTGGCGTGCAGACGTAGCGTCCGCACTCCGCCGCCGGTGAGGAGTTCGACGATGCGTTCACCGGCGGGCTTGCGCACCAGACTCTCGCACTCGGGACAGGTGAAGGAGTAGAAGGTGGTCTTCCGGGTGGCGCCGATCGCCAGCCGCAGCGCGCCCGCCGAGAGTTCGAAACGGGCCCGGCACTCCGGACAGGCCGCCTTGAAGAGAACAGGGAGCACCGTCGAGATTTCCGACACTTCAGACATTGCCGACATATTCCTCGGATCTCCTTCTTCCTGCCCGCTTCCCGCCCGTTTCCCGTCCACTCTCATCACTTCTCGTCACTCTCGGCCGTCGTAGGCCGCGAGCGCCTGACCCGCCGCGATCCGCGCGCTCTCCGCGAGATCCGTCGGCGAGACGATCCGTCCGTCACCGCCGAGCCGCAGCGCGAGCCGTCGCAGCGAGGCGGGCGCGGGCGTCCGCAGTGTGATACGCAGACCGCCGTCGGGAAGTTCGACCGCGCTGTCGTGCGGGTAGTACTCCGCCACCCACCGGCCGCCCGGCCCGACCTCGACCACCACCTCGGGATCCTCCGCCGACGGCTGCACGAGCCCTTCCGACAGATCCCTCAGCTCCAGCTCAGGAGGCGCGGCCGGAGCGTCCAGCAGCCTGATCTCGGCGACCCGGTCGAGCCGGAACGTACGCCGTGCCTCGGAGAGCCGGCACCAGGCCTCCATATAGGTGTGGCCCACGGCGAACAGCCGGATCGGGTCGACCTCGCGCTCCGTCAGCTCGTCACGGGCCGGCGAGTAGTAACGCAGCCAGAGCCTGCGGCGCTCGGAGATGGCCCGGTCGACCTCGGCGAACACTCCGCCCTCGGACTCGAAGGTCACCGAGAGCCGGGAGCTGGCTCCGGCGGCCTCCCCGGCCGCGGCCTCCAGCTTGGCGGTGGCGCGCAGCAGCGCCTGCCGGTC
>NZ_FMDK01000037.1 GCF_900091995.1 Streptomyces sp. MnatMP-M17 | reverse complement strand
CGGGCGCTCCCTCACCCAGCCTGATCCAAACGAAAGACCCTAGCCGCACGACGGGCACAGCCCCCGGTACGTGACCTCGACCTCGGACACCGTAAAGCCGAACCGTTCCTCCGCCGGAAGGTCGGTCAGCGGGTTCCCGGTCGGGTGGACATCGCGGATCGTGCCGCAGTCGGAGCACACCAAGTGCTGGTGCGGGTGGTGCGCGTTGGGGTCGTAGCGCTTGGCGCGGCCCTCGGTGGAGACCTCCAGGACCTCGCCGAGAGAGACCAGTTCGCCCAGGGTGTTGTAGACGGTCGCCCGGGAGATCTCGGGCAGCCGCTGGGCGGCGAGGGCGTGCACCTCGTCGGCCGTGAGATGTACATGGTCGCCGTCGAGGACCTGTGCGACGACACGCCGCTGGGCGGTCATCCGCCAGCCACGCCCCCGCAGTCGCTCCAGCAGGTCACTCATATCGGTTCACCTATCAGATTTGTGGGATATCCGAAGTTTATCAGCGGACGTCCGGATTATGATTACATATACATTTGGTGCACTTCTTGACTTGGACTCCGTCCATCGTAAGATCGGTTCCGGCGATAGCCAAGGGACGGGAAGACTCCAGTACGGCAGGAGACACAGACGTGCACGTCGCGTGTGACGCGTTCCACGCGCTCACCGCCGCAGGACTCGTACGCCGACGTGCCCCTCGAACTGGGCCGGGCTGCCGACCAGTTCGATGCGGGCGGACAACCACCACCGTGTCCGTACACCGGTCCTGCGGTGTCCTCGCCGACGTCGACCGCGCGGCCGGCGAGGTGCCTGCCGACCGCATCCGGCGGCCACGACTCCTCTGCCGACGAAGCCGAGGCCGTCCACCGGGGCCCGTGCCCCGGCCGTTCCACCGCCCGCTGTTGCCGAGCACCGTGATCCGCCTGGTCCGGAAGGATTCCCATGTCTGAGAACCAAGATGCAATCGTCGTAGACGCGAAGACGGAGAGCGGAGGTGGCTGCCCGGTCGCGCACGGGCGCGCCCCGCACCCGACCCAGGGCGGCGGAAACCGCGAGTGGTGGCCGGAACGGCTCAACCTGAAGATCCTCGCCAAGAACCCGGCCGTGGCCAACCCGCTCGGCGAGGAGTTCGACTACGCCGAGGCGTTCGCGACCCTCGACCTCCCGGCCGTGAAGCAGGACATCGCGGAGGTGCTGACGACCTCGCAGGACTGGTGGCCGGCCGACTTCGGCCACTACGGCCCGTTCATCATCCGGATGGCGTGGCACAGCGCGGGCACCTACCGGATCAGCGACGGCCGCGGCGGCGCCGGAGCCGGCCAGCAGCGTTTCGCACCTCTCAACAGCTGGCCGGACAACGGGAACCTCGACAAGGCCCGCCGTCTGCTGTGGCCGGTCAAGAAGAAGTACGGCCAGAGCCTCTCGTGGGCCGACCTCATGATTCTCGCCGGCAACGTCGCCCTGGAGTCGATGGGCTTCGAGACCTTCGGCTTCGCCGGCGGTCGTGCGGATGTCTGGGAGCCCGAGGAGGACGTCTACTGGGGTCCCGAGTCCACCTGGCTCGGCGACGAGCGCTACACCGGTGACCGGGAGCTGGAGAACCCTCTCGGCGCGGTGCAGATGGGCCTCATCTACGTCAACCCGGAGGGCCCCAACGGCACTCCGGACCCGCTCGCCGCGGCCCGCGACATACGGGAGACGTTCCGCCGGATGGCGATGAACGACGAGGAGACGGTCGCGCTCATCGCGGGCGGCCACACCTTCGGCAAGACGCACGGCGCGGGCCCGGCGGACAACGTCGGCCCCGACCCGGAGGCCGCCTCGATCGAGGAGCAGGGCTTCGGCTGGAAGAACAGCTTCGGTACGGGCAAGGGCGCGGACACCATCACCTCCGGCCTTGAGGTGACGTGGACCAGCACGCCCACCGAGTGGGGCAACGGCTTCTTCAACAACCTCTTCGGCTACGAGTGGGAGCTGACCAAGAGCCCGGCCGGCGCCAACCAGTGGAAGCCGAAGGACGGTGCCGGTGAGGGCACCGTCCCGCACGCGCACGACGCCTCGAAGAAGATCGCGCCGTCCATGCTCACCACCGACCTGGCGCTGCGCTTCGACCCGGTGTACGAGCCGATCGCCCGCCGGTTCCACGAGAACCCGGCGGAGTTCGCGGACGCGTTCGCGCGAGCCTGGTACAAGCTGACCCACCGCGACATGGGCCCGAAGTCGCTGCTGCTGGGCCCCGAGGTGCCGGCGGAGACCCTGCTGTGGCAGGACCCGCTGCCCGAGGCCGACTACGAGACGATCGGCGCCGCGGACATCACCGCCCTCAAGGCGAAGATCCTCGAATCCGGTCTGAGCGTCGCCCAGTTGGTCACCACCGCGTGGGCGTCGGCCTCGACGTTCCGCGGCAGCGACAAGCGCGGCGGCGCCAACGGTGCCCGTATCCGCCTGGAGCCGCAGCGCGGCTGGGAGGTCAACAACCCCAGCGAGCTGGCGACCGTGCTGAGCAGCCTTGAGGGCATCCAGCAGGAGTTCAACTCCGGCGCGAGCGCCGCTAAGGTCTCGCTGGCCGACCTGATCGTGCTCGGCGGCGCCGCCGCGGTCGAGAAGGCCGCCAAGGACGCGGGTTGCGACGTCGAGGTGCCCTTCACCGCGGGCCGCGTCGACGCCACGGACGAGCACACCGACGCGGAGTCGTTCGCCGCGCTCGAACCGTCCTCCGACGGCTTCCGCAACTACACCGGCAAGGGCAACCGGCTCCCGGCCGAGTATCTGCTGATCGACCGGGCGAACCTGCTGACCCTGAGCGCGCCCGAACTGACCGTCCTGGTCGGCGGCCTGCGCGTACTGGGTGCGAACTACGACGGGTCGAAGCTGGGCGTCCTCACCGAGACCCCGGGCACGCTGACCAACGACTTCTTCGTCAACCTGCTCGACCTGGGCACGACGTGGAAGGCGACGTCCGAGGACGCGAACACGTTCGAGGGCCGCGACGCCGCCACCGGCGAGGCCAAGTGGACGGCCACCCGCGCCGACCTCGTCTTCGGCTCGAACTCCGAGCTGCGCGCGCTCGCGGAGGTCTACGCGAGCGATGACGCGAAGGAGAAGTTCGTGAGCGACTTCGTCGCGGCGTGGAACAAGGTCGCGAACCTCGACCGGTTCGACCTCGTCTGATCACAGAACGCCGAGGCCGGCTGTTCATCACGTCCAGGCCGGCCCGCACGGGAACGTGCGGGCCGGCGTCCGTCCTCTTCCCCTACGCCTCGGCGAGCAGGGGGTCATAGGGGCTTGAGCGCTGACGGCCCGACATGAAGGACAGGAAGTCCTTCACGAACGCGCTGCGGGAGTACCTTTCTTCGGCGCCGGCGTCGGCCAAGGTGCGCCGGAATCCGGTCCGGAACAGGGTCCGGTACTCGTCCGCGTCGATGAACTGGTTGCCGTCCGTGTCGGTGACCTCGAAGAGAACCTCGGCGACCCTGATCAGAGCGGGCCCGGCGAGGGCGGGGACAGCGGCGGCGTACTCCTCCTTGCTGATGCGGCCGTCGCCATCGATGTCAAGGGCCGCCTGGAGTTCCCGCCACCACTCGGCGTACGCGTTGTAGAGCCTGGTCTCCTCCGGTTCGTCCAGATCCAGGCGGGAGGACAACTCCCGTGCCATGGCGGCCAGATCGGGCCAGTCCAGATAGCCGTCGCCGGTCTGGTCCAGCACCGCGTCGAAGAACTCCTCGGCGCTCCGCTGCGGCGGCCCGCTTCCCTCGGCGGGACCAGGCTGCGCGGGAAAGGGTGTGACCAGCCTGAACAGGGCTCCGGCTCGCTTCATCCGGTCGCGCAGTGCCGTGATCGTCGCGGCTCGCGGGTCGTCGCTGTCGGGGGACAGATAGAGCAGGCTGGTGACGTCTTCTGTCCGGATCCAGTTGTCGGGCAGGAAGCGCGCCAGGCCGGCGGCCATGTAGGCACTGTGCATCAGCGTCTGAGCGCCCGGGACTTCGGGCAGACCCGCCCGCCGGCGAAACGGTTCCGGGAGGGACGCCACGGTGATCGTGCCGAGGACCGGGCCGGCGAGCGCGCGGCCCGCCGCCCACACGGTGGGGAGGCCGTCCAGCAGAGGCGGCGCCGGGAGATGGTCGAAAAGCTTGTAGAGGATGATGCGCAGGGCCTGCGTGTTCTCCAGCTCCGTCTCAACCGTGTGGTCGTAGTACTGCCAGAACTCCCGCAGAGTGGGCGGCAGATGGCCGGCTTGATCGCCCAGGGCCGCGAGATAGGCCCGGAATTCGGCGTAAAGCTGTTCCATGGTGGCCTGGTCGAGCGGCTGCCCGCTCAGTCGGCACATGGTGACGGAACTCTCGAACAGTGTCGCGACCACCCAGGCGCGGACCCGTGGGTCCATCGCGTCGTAGGCCCGGTTCTGCGCGTCCGTACCGCTCAGCCGTGCGTGCAGACGGTTGAGCCGCGCCGCCTCCCTTCGCCGCGTGTCGTCGTCGGCGCCGAACATGCGCTGCAAGCTCACGAGGGTGTTGCGCAGCCGTCGCCACGGGTGCGCCACGAACGTCGAGTTGTCGATCAGGGCCGCGCCGATCTGCGGGTGGGCGGCTTCCAGGACCGTGGCCCTGAGTACGGCCAGTGCCCAGCGCGGATCGTTGAAGAACTGGTGGAACTGGGAGTCGGGGCCGAACAGGGATCCGGCCTGTGTTGCGTGGGTCGACCGTGCGTGGTCACCGTTGTGATCGGTGGCGTCGGAACGGGCGTGCTGGAAGCGGCTGCCGCCTGTATCGGTCACTGGTGAGGTTCTCCGTTCGCCTTCGGCGTCACACCGCCGAAGCGGCGGTTGCGTTGCTGGTACGTGTGCAGGCACTCCAGGAAGTGCGGCGCGCGGAAGTCGGGCCAGAGCACCGGTGGGAAGATCCACTCGGCGTAGGCCACCTGCCAGAGCATGAAGTTGGAGATGCGCTGTTCGCCGGAGGTCCGGATGACGAGATCCACATCAGGCGTGTCGGGAAAGGGCAGATGAGCGGCGAAGTGCCGCTCGTCGACGGCATCGGCCGACACTCCGCTGCGGATGAGGGACCGTGCCGCCTCGACGATGTCCCTGCGTCCGCCGTGATCGAACGCCACGGTCAGCGTCATGCCTCGGTTCATACTGGTCAGCGTCATCAGGTCGGCGAAGTCGCGGGCCAGCGCCGCGGGGATCCTCGGATCCGCCACGCCGAGGAACCGGCAGCGGATGCCGCGCGCATGCAGCAGCGCGGCGTGTTTGCGTACGACGCGGCGCACCAGTCGCATCAGGAAGTCGACCTCATTGCCAGGGCGTTGCCAGTTCTCGGTGGAGAACGCGTACAGGCTCAGCCACTCCACTCCCGCCGTGCGCGCCGCCTCGATGACGTCGATCACCGTTGCCTCCGCCGCCCGGTGACCCGACGTACGCGGTAACGACCGCTGCGCCGCCCACCGGCCGTTCCCGTCCATCACGCACGCGACATGACGCGGCACACTCCTCCGCCCGCCCTCGGCGCCCGGCCGCCGCGCATACGTAGGGGCCGACGCCGAGGCGGAAACGCCGATGGCTCGTTCAACCGTCACATGTGCTCCCCCTGTGCTCCCTCGACTGCCACCACACAGTCCCCCGCCGCAAGCGCCACCCAGATCGCCCTTCAGCAGAGTGCCGGTACCTCCCCCCGGGCGCACCACAATCTCCGCGCATTCACCCGCAGCACAACCGTCCGATTTCGCGACCTCGCAGCGGAGGCATGGACGACGCCCCCGGGAGCGACCGGCGCATCGGCGGACCAGTCCCTCGCGCTGTCGGCGGTCGCCGGACAGCGGTCAGTGGCTGTGGGTGGTGTTGCTCTGGTAGTCGGTGTAGGTGTACGGGTTGTCGAGGATCTTTGTCTGGGGTATGTCGGGATTCATTCCCTGCTGCCAGGCGTCCCGGCCGAGCGTTTCCTGGAGGTGTTCGACGGTCCGGTCGACGGTGCGGCGGATCGACGGGAGGTCGGCGTCGATGAGGCGGCCGTTCCTCTTTACGATGCGGCCGTTCACCAGCACGGTGTGCACATCGCCGCGCTGTGCCTGGAAGGCGACATGGCCGTGTGGGTTGAGCAGCGGGAACGACACCGGTGACGCGTCGTTCTTGATCAGTACGAGGTCGGCCTTCTTGCCCACTTCGACGCTTCCGAGGTCGCTCTCGCGGCCCAGCGCCCGTGCTCCGCCGCGCGTGGCCCACTCCACGACCTGGTCGGCCCGTAGCGCGGCATGCGTGACGGTCTCGCCACGGGCGTGCGCCTCCAGGTGCTCGCGCGAGCGGTCGGCGCCCAGCGTGGTGCGCATGGCGGAGAACAGATCGCCGCTCCACCAGACCGAGGTGTCCATGGACAGCGAGACCGGGATGCCATGGGTACGCAGCGCCCAGGTGGGCGGATAGCCCTGGCCCGCGCTCTGCTCGCTCTCGGTGGACACGGACACGGATCCGCCGGTCGCGGCGATCCGGTGGTACGAGTCGGCCGACAGCGACGCGCCGTGTACGTAGACGGTTTCGGGAGTCATGAACCCGTGCTCGTGCATCAGCCGGATGCCGTCGTCGCCGGTCGCGCCCCAGACGCCGGCGTGCGTCGTCACCGCCACGCCGAGTTCGCGGGCGACCTCGAAGGCGGGCTTCTCCGGGAAGGCGGGATCGCCGGTGACATCGAAGGCGATCTGGAAGCCGAGCATGTCGTCGCCCGTGACACGGCGGGAGACGAAGTCGCGGAACTCCGGTGTGCCGGTCCACGTGGCGGGCGCGTCCTGGATGTTGCCGTACGCCAGCACGAGCCGGCCCGGCACGGCCTCCAGGGCGTCGACGGCCGCGTCGGCGTGTTGCGGTGTCCGCAGCCCGTGCGACCAGTCGACGGTGGTGGTGACACCGGCGTCGAGCGCCTCCCAGGCACCGAGCAGATTGCCCGCGTACACATCCTCCGGGCGGAAGACCTTGCCCCATTCGAGGTAGTACCAGACGAAGTACTGCGTCAGCGTCCAGTCGGCTCCGTAACCGCGCATGGCCGTCTGCCACAGATGCCGGTGGGTGTCGATCATTCCCGGCATGACGATGCCGTCGCTCGCGTCGATCTCGACCGTGCCGTCCGGGACGGTCAGCCCGGGACCGACGGCGGCTATCCGGTCGCCGACGACCAGGACGTCGTGTCCGGCGAGGACCTGCCGGGTGGCGTCGACCGTCAGGACGGTGCCGCCCCGCAGGACGACCGGACGGCCCTCGGTTTCGTCGGGGGCTTCATCGGGGCTCCCGGTGCCGTAAGGGCTCCCACTGTCGTCGGTGGTGGGCCGGCTCATCGCCTCACGCTCCTTCCGCGCATTGCGCGTACACTCGTCCGCTCTACGGACATCTGCTCATTCCGGTCACCATCGCGCAGCCCATCTTCGGTGTCAATGCACCTGCCGGACCCGCTGTGCGGCGGTTCGCGGCCGATGCCGTCCGCCTCGCGGACAGCGGCGGCTACCCTTCAAGTGAGTCAGCCAAGTGAGTCAGCCCATGCGGGTCGCGAGGAGGTCGTGTCATGCCACGTGCGGGAACCGGTCCCGACTTCATCGAGGCGCTGGCGCGCGGACTGGAGGTCATCACGGCGTTCGGGCCGAACCGTCCGGCGATGACGCTCGCCGAGGTCGCCGCGGCCACCTCGCTCGCCCGCCCCACCGCCCGGCGGATCCTGCTGACCCTGGAGGAGCTGGGTTACGTACGTACGGTCGAGCGCGGCTACTCCCTGACGCCGCGCGTGCTCGAACTCGGCGTGGCGTACGTGCAGTCCATGGGCCTGTGGGAGGTCGCCCGGCCGCATCTGGAGCGGCTGGTGGCGCGTACGAACGAGTCCTGCTCGATCGCGCAGCTCGACGGCCCGGACATCGTCTATGTGGCGCGGGTGTCCGTGCCGAAGATCGTGTCGCTGGCCGTGCAGATCGGCACCCGGTTCCCGGCGCTGGCGACCTCGCTGGGAAAGGTGCAGCTCGCGGCCCTGCCGCCCGGCGAACTGGACGCGGTGCTGGCCCAGCCGACCCGTTCCGGGCTGGTGGCCCGCTGGCAGCCCGACCGCGCCGAACGCGACGCCGAGCTACGGGACGTACGGGCGCGCGGCTGGGCGCTCACCGACGAGCAGCTCACCTTGGGCATCCGGTCGGTGGCGGCGCCGCTGCGGGACGGATCTGGCCGGGTGATCGCCGGGATCAATGTCAACTGCCATGCCGCCGAGACGACGGTGGAGTATCTGCTCGACCACCATCTGCCGCTGCTGCTCCAGGCGGCGGGCGACATCAGCGCCGACTTCGCCCGCGTACAGGACGTACCGCATGTCAGCGCGCCGGCCGGCGTCGAGTCGGCGCCGGCCGTCTCTCCTATCATTCCCGCCGCTCCTGCCCCTGCCCTTGACCGTCGGCCGTCCCTGGCGGCAGACTCGAAGAGCGGACACTAGTCCGCTGTACGAACAGGCGAGGCCCGAACAGGTGAGGTGAGGCGGATGGCGGACGACGCCACGGCGAGGACGGATCCTGCGTCCGGCCTGCCGGATCCGCTCCCGTCGAGCCTGCCGGGTCCGCTCGGCCCGTCGAGCCGGCCAGGGCCCCTGTCCGGTGTGCTGGTCGCGGACTTCTCCCGGGTCCTCGCCGGCCCGTACGCCACGATGCTGCTCGCCGACATGGGCGCCGAGGTCGTCAAGGTCGAAGGCCCTCAGGGCGACGAGACCCGCGCCTGGATGCCTCCTGTGCGCGACGAGGTCTCCACGTACTACCTCGGAGTCAACCGGGGAAAGCGCTCGATCGCCCTCGATCTGCACGACGACGCCGACGCCGCGGTCGCGCGCGAGCTCGCCCGCCGCGCGGACGTGGTCATCGAGAACTTCAAGCCCGGCGGCCTCGCCAAGTACGGCCTCGACTACGACACCGTGAGCGCCGCCAACCCGGGCGCCGTCTACGCGTCGATCAGCGGATTCGGCACCGGCGCGGGCAAGCACGTCCCCGGCTACGACCTGATGGTGCAGGCCATTTCCGGGCTGATGAGCCTGACCGGCGATCCGGACGGGCCGCCCTACCGGGCCGGTATCTCGGTGTTCGACGTCATGGCCGGCAACCACGCCGTGATCGGCATCCTCGCCGCGCTGCGCCACCGCGACGCGACCGGTCAGGGCCAGCACGTCGAGGTCAATCTGCTCTCCTCGGCCCTTACCGGGCTGGTCAACCACAGCTCCGCGTACGCCGCCGGTGGCGTGGTGCCGTACCGGATGGGCAACGCCCACCCCAGCGTCTTCCCGTACGAGCCGCTGCCCACCGCCGACAACGATCTGATCGTCGCGGCGGCGAACGACGGGCAGTTCCGCAGGCTGTGCGATGTCCTCGAACTCCCGCACCTCCCTGACGACCCGCGCTTCGCGCACAACGCCGACCGCACCAGGAACCGGGAGGAACTGCGTCCACTGCTGGAGGAGCGGCTGGCCACCCGTGGCGCGGTGGAGTGGTTCGAGGCCCTGACCGCGGTCGGTGTGCCGTGCGGGCCCATCAACACCATCGACGGCGGCTTCGCCATGGCCGAACGCTTCGGGCTCGAACCGGTGGTGGAGGTCGGCGAAGGCGAGCGGGCGGTGCCGACCACACGTAATCCCATCCGCTTCTCCGCCACGCCCGTCGGCTATCTGCGGCCTCCGCCCGAACTCGACGAGCACGGTGTCGAGTTGCGCAAGTGGCTGACCACGCCTCAGGAGGCGGACCGGCAGGCAGACCGGCAGGCGGGCCAGGAGGCGGACAATGACTGACCATCCTGATCCCGAACCCGACGCTCAGAGCCGGCCCGTGTACGAGACGGCCCTCGGCGCGTCCTCGCTGGAGACGATCACGCTCCTCGGCCATGACCTGGCCGAGGACATCATGGGCACGGTCGGCTTCGGCGAGCTGGCGTTCTGGCTGGCCGCGCAGCGCCGTCCGACCAAGGGCGAGACCCGGGTGTTCGAGGCCGTCCTGGCGGCGCTGGCCGACCACGGCTTCACGCCGACCGCCATCGTCACGCGGCTGACGTATCTGTCCGCGCCCGACTCGGTCCAGGGCGCGCTCGCGGCCGGTCTGCTCGGCGGCGGCTCGCGGTTCCTGGGCGTCACCGAGGACTGCGGCCGGTTCCTGGACGACGTACTGAAGTCGGTCGAGGGCCCGCTGCCGGACGACGACGCCGGCTGGGACGCGCTGGCCCTGACGACCGTAACGGCGCGGCGAGCGGCGCGCGCCTTCATTCCCGGCCTCGGACACCACGTACACAAGCAGGGCGACCCGCGCACGCCGAGGCTGCTGCGGATCGCCGCCGAGGAGAACCTCCACGGTCCGCATCTGTCCCTGTTCGCCGCCATCGGCCGTGTACACCCGCAGGTCCTCGGCAAGACTCTGCCGCTCAACGGCGCCGGTGTCTGCGGCGCCGCCTTGGCCGACCTCGGCCTGCCGCTGGAACTGCTGCGCGGCTTCGCGCTGCTCGCCCGTACCGCCGGGCTGATCGGCCAGCTCGCCGAGGAGCTGCGGCGTCCCGTAGGCAACGACATCTTCCTGTCGGTGGACCTCAACAACCGGTCCGTCGCGCCGGATCCGTACACCTCCCGGAAAACCCCGCCGACAGAACCACCGACAGAACCACCGACAGAAAAGGAGGGCTGAGATGGCCGAGCTGGTCGCGGTGATCGCGTCCACCCACCATCCCTTCTACTACCGCGCCAGCACCTCCACCGGAGCGGACCGGCCGGTGTTCGCCGACGAGTGGGTACGGAAGATCGAGGCGTTCCGCGAAACCCTCACGCGGGCCCGGCCCGACGTACTGGTGATGGTCGGCTCCGACCACTTCCACCAGCTCTGGCTGGACAACATGCCGCAGTTCCTGGTCGGCAAGGCCCCGTTCTACGACGCGAACTTCTACAACGAGGAACGCGAGTTCGGGCTGCCGAAGATGCTGCTCAAGGGACATGAGGACCTCTCGGCGCATGTGCTGCGCGAGGGCCTGGACGCCGGATTCGACCTGGCGTTCTCCAACGAGCTGCGGATCGACCACTCGATCACGTGCCCGATCATCACACTGCGTCCCGAGGCCGATCTGCCGATCGTGCCGATCTACACCAATATCTTCGCGCCGCCACTGCCTCAGCCGAAGCGGTTCGTACAGCTCGGCCGCACCATCCGGCAGGTGATCGAGGCCTGGCCGTCGGACCAGCGCGTCGCGGTGATCGGGACCGGGCATCTGTCGCTGGAGCTGGGCGGTCCGCGGCAGTTCGGACCGAGCGGTCCTGATCCGCAGTTCGACCGGAAGGCCGTCGGCTGGATCGCGGGCGGTGACATCGAGGAGTGCCTCGGCGAGGTCAGTCTCGACAGCCTGCATCTGCCCGGCAACGCCACCCATGGATTCATGGACTTCATGCTGATGATGGGCGTCGCGGGCGAGGGCCGGAAGGCGGACTACGTGGACACGCTCGACCTGTTCCACACCATGGAGGCGTACTTCACCTGGTACCCGAACGGAGAACCAGCGAACGGAGAACCGGCGTGAGCAAGTACCTGCTGAACAAGTTCCTCTACACCGTCGACCGCGACCCGGACCTCGTCGAGCGCTACCGCGACGATCCGGCGGCCACCGTCGCCGAGTGGGAGGCCGAATACGCCAACCGCCTCCTCAACTGCGTCGACGGTGAGGCCACCACATGGCTGGCCTTCGACAACACCGAACGGACCGCGCTCGCCACCCACGACTACCCCAAACTCTTCGAACTCGGCGCCCACCCGTTCCTCACGCTGACCCTGTTCATCGGCCTGTTCGAACGCGACCACCCCGAACCACTCGGCTTCCAACTCGAATACGCCCAACGCCTGTCCCACGTGCAGATGCCGTACCCGGACATCGCGACCTGACCTGCCCCGGCCTGACCCCCCTCTCTGGATACAGGTTCCCGGTCTGTTGCCTGCCGCGCGTCAGGCCCACGCCGAGCAGTACCACCGTCATGCCCGCGATCACGCGGATCCCGAGCTGTTCGCCGAGGACGAGCGCGCCCAGCACCACCGAGACCACCGGCAGCAGATAGCCGACGGTGGCTGCGGCCGTGGGGCCCTCGTCCGCGATCAGGCGGGAGTTGAGGTGGAATGTGATGCCCGTACCGAAGATGCCCAGTACGACGATGGCGATCCATGCCGTGAGCGTGGGAGCGCCCGCGTCCGCGTTCGAGGCGGTGCCGACCGCGGGAAGGACCGGTACGGTCAGGCCCGTCGCCATGAGGAGCTGGGCCGCCGAGAGCGCGAGCGGCGCGGTCCCGCGGCCGATGAGATGGCGGGCCATATAGGCGAAGGCCACGGCGTAACTGACCGCCGCCGCTACGAGGGCCAGCGCGCCTTCGCCCGTCAGACCGGCCTGGTGCCAGGGCGCGAAGATGAGCAGGATGCCGGCGAAGCCGAGCAGCAGGCCGGTCAGATGGAGCGGGCGGAAGCCGCGTTCCGTGCCGAGCGCGATACCGATCACCAAGGACCACAAGGGAGTTGTGGCGTTGAGGACGCCGGCCACGCCCGAGTCGACGGTCTGTTCGCCGACGCTGAACAGAAAGAACGGCAGGGCGTTGCAGAAGAAGGCGGCCACCACGAGATGGCCCCATGTCCTGCGGTCGCGCGGCAGGGACTGACGGGCGGAGCGCGCCAGGACCAGCAGCACGAGCGCTCCCAGCGCGCAGCGGATGACGGTGATGTGGAGAGGCGCCAGACCGCCCTCCAGCGCGAGTTTGATCCAGAGGAAGCCGGATCCCCACAGCAGGGCGAGGACGGCCATGCGTATCAGGGTGCCGCGTGAGCCGCTGAGCACGGTCCGCCTCCTGGCGTGTGGTCCGCGTACGAGTAGACAGGCGTTCTGTTCTGGTCGTACTCGTACGGTCCCTCGGCATCTGCCGTAAGACAAGCGAAAGGATTCGAAGGAAGAGTTAAGCTCTTCTACATGCTGGACAGACGACGTATGCAGTTGCTGCGGGCGGTGGTCACCAGTGGATCGCTCACCGCGGCGGCGCGGAATCTCGGCTACACACCCTCCGCGATCAGCCAGCAGATGGCCGTACTGGAGAAGGAGGCCGGGATCGCGCTGCTGGAGCGGACCGGCCGTGGCGTACGGCCGACCGAGGCCGGACGGATGCTCGCCGATTACGCGGCCGTCATCGACCGGCACTTCACCGAGGCGGAGGCCGAACTGGCCGAGCTGCGGGCCGGGCGTACGGGCCGGGTGGCGGTCCGCTACTTCGCCACGGCGGGCGCGACACTGGTGGCACCGGCCGTGGCGGCGCTCCGCCGTGAACAGCCGGGCATACAGGTCGAGTTGAAGCTGAGCGACCTCAAGGATCCACTGCCGGAGGTACGGAGCCGACTGGCCGACCTCGCCCTCGTGGTCCGGCCGCAGGACCAACTCGCCGCCGACGGCGTCCGGTTCGTCCACCTGCTTGACGACCGGTACTCCGCCGTACTGCCCGAGGGCCATCCGCTCGCCGCCAAGCGGGAGTTGGATCTGACCGACCTCGCCGACGAGCCATGGGTCGGCAGCGACCAGCCCGGCCCCTGTCTGGAGCCCGTACTCGACGCCTGCGGCTCGGCCGGTTTCAGCCCCAACTTCGTGGTGGAGAGTGGTGATTACGACACCGCACAGGGATTCGTCGCCGCCGGGCTCGGTGTCGGCCTGATCCCGGAGATGGGCCTCGGCAACCGCCATCCCGCCGTCGTCGTGCGCCCGGTCCGCAACCCCGAGCCCATCCGCACGATC
Source organism: Streptomyces sp. MnatMP-M17 (assembly GCF_900091995.1). Taxonomy (GTDB): domain Bacteria; phylum Actinomycetota; class Actinomycetes; order Streptomycetales; family Streptomycetaceae; genus Streptomyces. Next base: position 12,202 of record NZ_FMDK01000037.1, on the reverse strand, counting down.
TACGCGGCGGTACGCGCCCCGTCCCCCGCCCAGCCTGCCGCCGTACGCAAATTGCTGGACGCCCTGACAGCTCAGGCAGCCCAAGCCGCCGAGGCTTTCACTCTTTCTGGTGAATGGGCATGAGGTCGCGGACGTACGGGCCGGCGGCTCGCATAGTGAGAAACGCGGCCTCTCTCTGGCCATAGCCTGATGAAAGGTGAGGGACCATGCGTACGGAAGCACTCGACCGGGTCAAGCTCGTTTTCACTCTGTTCGATGTCAATGGCAATGGACACCTTGAGGGCGATGATTTCGACCTCATGGCGACGCGCATTCTCCCGGCGGTTCCCGAGGCCGACGATGTGGCGAAAAGCGCGATGGTGGCCGCGTTTCGGACGTACTGGACGACCTTGGTCAGGGAGCTGGACTCCGACCATGACGGCAAGGTCAGCTTCGACGAGTACACCGCCTGCGTCCTTTCTCCGGAGCGCTTTGACGAGGCGATCGACGAGTTCGCCGAATCGCTCGCCAGGCTGGGCGATCTGGACAAGGACGGATTCATCCGGCGGCCCGTCTTTGTCGCGCTGATGACGGCCATCGGATTCCGGCTCCCCAATATCCATGTCCTCTTCGACGCGTTCGGGCCGACGGATTCGGACCGGATCGCACGGGAAACCTGGGTCACCGGTATCAAGGAGTATTACCGTCCCGATTTGGCTGGTATCCCGGGCGACCATCTGGTCGGGAATCCGGCGGCCTGAACGTCAGCAGGAACTCAGGGCGTCTTGTGGCCGGCGCGCTCGCTGTTCTCAGACCGCCCTGCGCCGGCCCCACGCCGTAAGGACGGCCAGGGACAGATCGTGAAAGGAAGACGACGCCAGTTCGCGGTACGCGGCGTCGAAATCGGTGTCGGCCGCGAGTCCGGCGGCCACGATCGCCTGTCGTGACTGCTCCAGATTCAGCCGCCACCACTCCGCCTCGTCATCACCGCCGTTGACGAGTTGGATCCGGGCGTCGAGTCCGATGTCGACAAGGCCCGCGCTCTCCAGCGGCACCGGCAGTGTGCGGGCCCAGCCGGTGTCCGAGCCCACCGAGCGTTCGAGGTGGGTGCGGAAGGCACGCATGATGGTGCGATAGGCCGGATGCGGCGAGTCCAGCACCGGGAAGGACGCCGGTTCCTCCACCAGCAGGACACCGCCCGGCCTCAGCCATTCGGCGAGCCGGGCGACCGCCTTGTCGGGATCGGGCAGATGCAGCACCACATACCGGGCGTGGATGAGGTCGAAGGATCCCGGCGGGAAGTCCTCCGTGTACAGGTCATGACACAGCACCCGCACACCGTGATCCGTCAGGTCTTCGAGGAACGTGGTGTCCAGATCCGTCACCGTCACCTGTGCGCCCTGCTCCGCCAGCCACCGCGCCACCGACCCTCCGCCACCGCCGACTTCGAGGACCTCGTCCCCGGGCTTCAGCCCGAGCGCCGTGATACGCGAGCGCGTCCGCCCGTCCAGCAGGGACTCCAGCAGCCCGAGCCGCCGCCGCTCACTGCTGATCCCGTGGCTGAACATCCCGTCCCGGTAGCGCTCCTGCGTCCACTCCCAGCGCTCTCCCGATCTCGGCCCCGACTCCGACCCCGACGTCTCTTCCACGGGAGGGACATATGCGTCCACGATGCGCTCTCCTCTGTACAGGGGCCGAGGCCGATCGCACCGACGGTGGCAGTTCCCGGGCGCCGAACGCGTACATTTCCCGTGCGATTGGCTCGATAGAGCGAATCAGTGGCCACGGACGCCGTCTTGCCACGCCTGACACCTCGCGCCTCGCGCCTCGCGCCTGGGCGTGTACAACCATCCGCGCGCACCGGCCGTCAACCTTCACACGGCTGATTCGTACGCGCGCTTCCTCGGAGGACACCATGAGATCTGCGTCAACGGCCCGCGCGCTGAAGGTGGCGGCGGCCGGCGCGGTCGCCGTCGTGGGACTCGGCTGGGGACCGACGGCATCGCCCGCCGCGGCAGAACCAACGCCTAGGCCGTCCGGAACGCCACGGCCAAGGTGGCGTTCGTCAAGGGCGATCACCGTTGGGGCACACTCCCGTTCGACAGGAACCGGGAGAACAACACGGCCACCGTCGTCGTCAACACGACAGGCAGCGGCACCGGCACAGGCGGTACGGCCACGGGCGGCACGAGCACGGGCGGCACCAACGCCCAAGGCACAAGCACCCAAGGCACCGACGCCCAGGACGACAGCGCCCTGGCCGACACCGGGAGCGGCATCATCCCGCTCATCGGCGGCGCAGCAGCGGCCCTCGTGATGTCCGGCGGATTCCTCCTCGCCTCGCGACAACCGCCTCGCCGACAGCCCCGACAAGCGCCCCGACGACACCCCGACCGCCCGTCCTCGTAACAACGCCCGTCGAACGGCACCCGTCGAACGACACCCGTCAGTCGAAGCCCTGCGCCACCAAGCGCACCTCGGAGCGGAGGGCGGGCGCGCTCAGCGGCTCACGAAGGGCACCTGTGCGCTGTCGGGCCGGGCATCCGCCGTGCCAGGGTGCTGCCACAGGCCCTGCTCCGTCAGCAGCGGGAGGACTCCCTCACCGAACCAGTACGCCTCCTCGACATGAGGATGGCCCGACATGATGAACTCGTCGATACCGAGCCGGTGGTACTCGGCGATCCGCTCAGCCACCTCGCCATGGCTGCCGACCAGTGCGGTGCCCGCGCCGCCGCGTACCAGGCCGATGCCCGCCCACAGATTCGGCGAGACCTCCAGATTCGCGGTGCTGCCGCCGTGCAGTTCGAGCATCCGGCGCTGGCCCTCGGACTCGCTCCGCGCCAGGCCCGCCTGTACGGCCCGTACCGCGTCCTCGGAGAAGCCGTCCAGCAGCCGCCGCGCCTCGGCCCATGCCTGGTCCGAGGTGTCGCGGGTGATCACATGCAGCCGGATGCCGAAGCGTACGGACCGTCCCTCGCGGGCCGCCAGCTCGCGGATCCAGGCGATCTTCCCGGCGACCTGCGCGGGCGGCTCGCCCCAGGTCAGATAAACATCGCTGTGCCGGGCCGCGACCTCGCCGGCCGCCGGCGACGAGCCGCCGAAGTAGATCGGCGGCACCGGGTCCGGCACCCTGGCCAGCTGGGCGTCCTCGATCTGGATGTGCTTGCCGTCCAGCGTCACCGACTCGCCGCGCCACAGGGCTCCGACGACCGCCAGGAACTCTCCCGTACGCGCGTAACGGGCGTCCTTGTCGAGGAAGTCGCCGTACGCGCGCTGCTCATGGCTCTCGCCTCCGGTGACCACATTGAGCAGCAGCCGCCCGGGAGCATGCCGCTGGAAGGTCGCCGCCATCTGCGCGGCGAGCGTCGGCGAGAGAATGCCGGGCCTGAACGCGACCAGGAACTTCAGCCGCTCGGTCTCCCGGGCCAGCATGGCGGTGGTGAGCCAGGCGTCCTCGCACCAGGCGCCGGTGGGCGTGAGCGCGCCCGCGAATCCCAACTGCTCGGCCGCCCTGGCGATCTGGGTGAGATAGCCGAGCGTGGCGGGCCGCTGTCCGCCGGCCGCGCCGGCCGGGAGACCGTGACCGCCGCCCACGACATGGCGGCTGTCGCCGTAGGTGGGCAGGAACCAGTGGAAGGTGAGGTTCACGAGCGTCTCCGATGGGTGGGATGACCAGTGGGGATGACCTGATGAGGGAGGAGGGGAAAGGAGAAGGCGAGAGGAGGCGAAGGGAAGAGAGGAGCCGGGCGCACCGGCGACGCGGTCAGAGCAGACCGTGGCGCGGCGGCCTCGTGCCGCTCAGTACGTAACGGCCGATGTGCTGCACCTTCCAGCGGACCGGATCGTGCAGCGTGTGCGTACGCGCGTCGCGCCAGTGCCGGTTCAGATTGAGGCTGTCCAGGGCCGCGCGTGTGCCCGCCACCTCGAACAGCGCACTGCTCGTCCCGACCGCCGCCTCGGCCGCCTGGACCTTCGCCGCGGCGACCGCGATCGACGCCTCCGCCGCACTGTCGTCGGTGAGATCGGCAGAAGCCGCGTCCACCGCGTCCGCGGCGGCGTTGAGCAGCGCCTCCGCCGCCCTTACCTGAAGGGCGAGTTCACCGAACCGCTGGATCAGCAGCGGATCCTCAGCGGCCGTCTCGTAACCGCTCTCGAACCACGGACGGCTCTTCGTACGGACGAACGCGACGGCCTCCGCCAGCGCCGCCGACGCGATGCCCGCGTCGATCGCCGCGTGCAGGAGCTGCGCCACGGCGCCGTGCAACTGCGGTCCCTGGAAGGTGAGATGGTGCGGTACGACACGGTCGGCCGGGACCACCACGTCCACCAGCTTCACCGTCCCGCTGGCGGTGGTGCGCTGGCCCATGCCGTCCCAGTCGTCCAGGACGGTCACGCCCGGAGCGTCGCGCGGTACGTACGCGACATGCAGCGCGTCGTCCTCGGCCCGCGCCAGGACCGGGATCCAGTCGGCGAACAGCGCGCCGGTGGAGTAGTGCTTCTCACCGCTGAGCAGATACGAACGGTACGAACTCCCCGAGCCGGCTTTCTCGCCTCCCTCGTCCCCTACCGGCGTCAGACGCGTACGGATGTCCTGGACGTGCTTCGTGCCCGTCTCCGACTGCGCGTTGCCGAACCGGCGCCCGGCCAGCACCTCACCGAAGAAGAACTCCCGCTGCGCCGGGCTGCCCTGGCGCCGCAGCACATTGATGTACACGAAGTGGCTCTGCGGTATCTGCGCCAGACTCGCGTCACCGGTGGCCAGCAGACGGAAGATCTCGGCGAGCGTGCGCGCGGAGACATCCGCGCCGCCATGGTCGCGAGGCACAGTGACACCGAGCAGACCGCTGGCGCGGAGCCGGTCGAGCTCGGCGCGCGGCAGTCTGCGCTCCCTGTCCCGCTCGGCGGCCTCCGCCCGGAACTCGTCGGCCAGTTCGCGGGCCAGGACGAGCGCCTCCGCGTCGTCGGCCACCGTACGGACGGGAGCGCGGCCTGCGGAGGAGTCATTACGGGCGGGTGCGGCGGTCACGGTACGGCCTCCAAGGAGGTACGGGTAGGTGCGGGACGGGCAGGGAGGATCCATCGTGGAATCGGCCGTGTACGGGCACATGGCGATTCCGGGAAATCGGGAAATCAGCAAGAGGGGAGACCGGGAAGATCGGAAAGACCCGGAAGAACAGCTCGCCGAGGCGGAGCGAATCCGTCAGGTGAATCTCCTGAATCTCCGGCATTCGGATTCGCCGCACAAAGCAGACGCAGGCATTACGCGAGCAGTCGCAAGCAGTCCGCACAGGCGGCGCTCGACCACCGCCGACCTGGGAGTACCCTCAGCGGCCCGGTCGACAGAGAGCGCTGGAAACGCGTACGAGATCGACGTGCCGTCGCCGGGTGAGATCTTGCTGCCCTGGCCTCAAGACGTCACCTCTTCCGGTCTTCCGGACGTTCCGAACGGTCGTCGCCGTACCGGCGGCTCTTTCGCCGCAACCTTACCGGCGGCCTCCTCCAGGCGTCCATCAGGCATCTTCGAGCCGGTGATAGGGTTTCCCTACCATCGAGTACAGAACGAGTACCGAACGAATTCAGCGGGATCTCCGTGCGAATCGAGCAACTCGAATACGTAGCCGCCGTCACCCGCCTCGGCTCGCTCCGCAGAGCCGCCGAATCACTGCATCTGTCCCAGCCGGCCCTCAGCGAGACGATCCGCAATCTGGAGCGCGAACTGGGCGTGGACATCCTGGACCGCAGAAGGTCCGGCGCCAAGATCAGCGACGAGGGCCGCGAGCTGCTTCCGCACATCATCGGAGTCCTCGACGCCGTCGACAAACTGCGCCGTGCCGCCGACGACCAGCATCACACCAGCCGGATGATCAGGCTCGGTACGGTCAACGCCGCGACCGTACCGCTGCTCGTACCGACCATCCGCGAATTCCGGGCCTCCCACCCGGAGACCCAGGTCGAGGTCGTCGCGGCGCAGCAGGAGCGGATCCAGCGCGAGCTGATGGAGGGCGGACTCGATCTCGGACTCGTCAACTATCTCCAGGGCGACGACCGGCCACCGGGCTTCGACTCCACCGAGCTGCTGCGCGGCCGTCCCGTCGTCTGCGTACGCGCGGACAGCCCGCTCACCGCACTGCCCGCGGTCGGCGTGGACGATCTGCTCGGCGAGTCGCTGATCATCATGCGTTCCGGCTATGTCATGCACCGGTTCGTCCACCGCATCCTCGAAGGCCGCAATCCCGCCTTCTCGTACTCCACCGACGGAGCGGAGATGGGCAAGCTGATGGTGGCCGAGGGCCTCGGCGCCACGGTCCTGCCCGACTTCAGTGTGATCGGCGATCCGCTGGAGCGGTGCGGCGCGATCACCTACCGGCCGCTGGCCGGCGACAAGACCGAGGTGCTCCTGCTGCTGCAACGCCCTTCGGCGAATTCCGTGCCCAGGGCCACACAGGACCTGTATCAGACCTTCGTACGGAGCGCCGACGCGTACCGCGCCGCACATGCCCCGACCGAGCCGAGCTGAGCCGCGAAAAAAATCTCCGCGCGATGTCGAGAACGTGTCACCGGCTCCGACGTCTCCTGTGAGAGTTGCCCACGACGGGCGACGACGCGAAGCGCGAAGAACGAAGAACGCGAAGAAGGAGCGACGTCATGAAGTATCTGGTGATGGTGCAGGGCTCGCAGGCCGACTACGAGGCGATGGCCGGCAAGGCGTCCGCGCACAGCCCGGCCTGGAGCGAGCAGGACCTCCGGGCGATGTACGCCTTCATGGGCGAGCTCAACAACGATCTGGCCGAGACCGGTGAGCTGGTGGACGGCAACGGACTGGCGGAGCCCGCGCGGACACGCCATGTGAGCCTGGACGGCGACGGCCGCCCGGTGATCACGGACGGTCCGTACGGCGAGACCAAGGAGCTGCTCGCCGGATACTGGGTGCTGGACTGCGAGAGCCTGGAACGGGTCACCGAGATCGCCGTGCGCGTCGCGCGGTGCCCCGAGCCCGCGGGCACCCCCGCCTACCCCGTGGTCATCCGTCCCATCCCCGACATCGGCGGAGGCGATGTGTGAGACATACGAACGAGACCGAGGACCTGCTGCGCCTCCACGCGCCGCAGGTCCTCGGGGCCCTGGTACGGCGGTACGGGCATTTCGGCGCCGCCGAGGATTCCGTACAGGAGGCGCTCCTCGCCGCCGCCGCGCAGTGGCCTGAACAGGGCGTGCCCGCCAATCCCCGCGGCTGGCTGATCAAGGTGGCCTCCCGCCGTCTCATGGACCAGTTGCGCGCGGACGCGGCACGGCGCGGGCGGGAGGAGACGGCCGCCGCGCTGCTGCCACGGGACGCCTTCGTGGTGGCGCCGCCCGGCGAGAGCCGTGCGCCGTCCGAGGACGACACGCTCTCTCTGCTTTTCCTCTGCTGTCACCCGGCGCTGACACCGGCGGCGCAGATCGCGCTCACTCTGCGGGCGGTCGGCGGTCTGACCACGGCCGAGATCGCCCGCGCGCATCTGGTGCCCGAGGCGACGATGGCGCAGAGGATCAGCAGGGCCAAACAGAAGGTAAAAGGAGTTCCCTTCGGACAGCCGGGACCCGAGGACCGCGATCTGCGGCTGGCCGTCGTTCTCCAGGTGCTCTATCTGATCTTCAACGAGGGATATACGGCGACCTCCGGCAGCGATCTGCACCGCGCCGATCTCGCGCGCGAGGCGATCCGGCTGACTCGTGCCGTACGCCGGCTGCTGCCCAAGGAGGGCGCGGTGACCGGGCTGCTGGCGCTGATGCTGCTCACCAACGCCCGCAGCGCGGCGCGTACGGGCCCGCACGGCGAGCTGATCCCGCTCGACGAGCAGGACCGCACCCGCTGGGACCGGCACACGATCGCCGAGGGCACCGCTCTGGTGGAGGAGGCCCTGGCGCAGGGCCCGGCCGGTCCGTACCAGGTGCAGGCGGCGATCGCGGCGCTGCACGGCGAGGCGGCGCGCGCCGAGGACACCGACTGGCCGCAGATCCTCGCGCTGTACGACGTCCTCGTACACCGCGCGCCCGAGCCGATGGCCGAACTGGGCAGGGCCGTCGCCGTCGCCATGGTGCGCGGTCCCCGGGCGGGTCTCGCCGAAGCGGCGGAGCTGGAGGGCCGGTTGGCGGGCCACCACCGGCTCGACGCGGTCCGGGCGCATCTGCTGGAGAAGGCGGGAGACACCGAAGGCGCGCGAGCCGCCTACCAGTTGGCGGCCCAGCGCACGCTCAGCGCGCCGGAGGCGCAGTATCTCAGGACGCGTGCCGCGCGGCTGCCGCACTGAAGTCCGCTGAAGTCCACACATTGGAGACCACATGGGACAGGGACAAGGACTTGGGCAGGGACAGGGACCTGGGCAGGGACAGGGACGGCTCGAAGGCAGGACCGCCCTCGTGACCGGCGGTTCGGCCGGTATCGGTCTCGCCGTCGCCGGCCGGTTCGCCGCCGAGGGCGCGACGGTGTACGTCACCGGCCGCCGCAAGCCCGGACTGGACGCGGCCGTGGCGGAGATCAACGGCCGGGCGGGCGGCGAGCGGGCCATCGGCGTACCGGGCGATGTCTCGGACCTGGACGGTCTCGACCGGCTCTACGCCATGATCCAGGAGCGCAGTGGCCGGCTGGATGTCCTGGTCGCCAACGCGGGCGGCGGTGAGTTCGCCAAGCTCGGCGAGATCACCGAGGAACACTACGACCGGACCTTCGGCGTCAATGTCAAGGGACTCGTCTTCACCGCGCAGAAGGCGCTGCCGCTGTTACCCGACGGCGCCTCCGTGATTCTGCTCTCCTCCACCAATGGCTCGCGCGGTGTCGAGGCGATGGGCGTCTACAGCGCCACCAAGGCCGCGATCCGCAGTCTGGCCCGTACCTGGGCGGCCGAACTGGCCGGACGAGGCATACGGGTGAACGCGATCAGTCCCGGTCCCGTCGACACACCGGGCATAGAAGGGCTGGCCGGGCCCGCCGGCCGCAGTCCTCGGCTCCAGCGTCGGCTGAAGGACAGTTTCGCGGCCGGGATACCGCTGGGCAGGATGGGCCGGCCGGAGGAGGTCGCCGCCATGGCCCTCTTCCTCGCCTCCGACGAGAGTTCCTTCACCACCGGAGCGGAACTGTTCGTGGACGGCGGCCTTGCTCAGACCTGACGCCGACCTGACACCGCTGCCCCCGGCACCACCCGGCCCCGGCACCGCTCAGATCTGCTCCCGAGTGCCGTCCAGACGGCGGCGCAGACCGTACGGATTCTCGTCGGAGAGGGCGGCGGGCAGCAGATCGGCGGGTACGTCCTGGTAGCAGACGGGCCGCAGGAAGCGCCGGATCGCCAGCGTGCCCACGGATGTGGAGCGGCCGTCCGAGGTGGCCGGGAACGGGCCGCCGTGGACCATGGCGTGCCCGACCTCGACACCGGTCGGCCAGCCGTCGAAGACGATCCGTCCGGCCTTGGTCTCCAGGATCGGCAGCAGCGCGCGTGCGGTCTCCTCGTCACCCGTGCGCGACTCGCCGGTACGCGGCTCTCCCGCACGCGCTTCACCCGTACGCGGCTCTCCCGCACGCGGCTCTCCCGCGCCGTGGTGCACCGTGGCCGTGAGCTGACCTCGCAACGCCCGTGCGACCTCGACGAGTTGGCCGGGATCACGGCAGACCACCACCGTCGCGGCGGCGCCGAACACCTCGTCATGCAGTCCCGGCCGCGCGAGGAACACCTCGGCCGGAGCGGTGAACAGCCGGGCCACACAGGTGTTGGCGCCCTCGCCGGGCCGGCCGGCGGCCCTCTCCCGTACGCCCTCGACCGCCGCGAGCGCCGCCACCGCGCGCTCGTACGCGTCATGGACACCACGGCTGAGCATCGTCTCGCCGGTGTACGCGGACACCTCCTCGGCCGCGGCCGTCAGGAACTCCGTCAGCTCCGGCCCTTCGACGGCCACCAGCAGTCCCGGTTTCGTACGGAGCTGTCCGGCGCCCGTCGTCAGCGAGGCGGCGAAGCCCCGGGCGAGCGCGGCGGCCCGGTCGCGCAGCGCGGAAGGAAGCAGAAAGACCGGATTGACGCTGCCCATCTCGGCGTACACCGGGATCGGTACGGCCCGGGCGGCGGCCGTACGCAGCAGCGCCAGACCGCTCGCCCGCGAGCCGGTGAAGCCGACCGCGCGGATACGGGGATCGGCGACCAGCGCGCGGCCGATCTCGACGGCGGAGCCGAAGAGCAGCGAGAAGACGCCCGCGGGCAGCTCGCTCTCGCGTACCGCGGCGGCCACCGCCGAGCCGACCAGTTCCGAGGTGCCCAGATCGGCGCTGTGCGCCTTGACCACCACGGGACAGCCCGCGGCGAGCGCCGCCGCCGTGTCACCGCCCGCCACCGAGAAGGCGAGCGGAAAGTTGCTCGCGCCGAACACCGCCACCGGCCCGAGCCCTACCTGACGCGCCCTCAGATCGGGCCGTGGACGTGGTGTGCGGTACGGCAGCGCCCGGTCGATCCGCGCCTCCACCCAGCCGCCGTCCCGTACCTCCGCCGCCAGGAGCCGCAACTGATCGGTCGTACGGTCCCGTTCGGCGCGGATACGGCCGGACGGCAGGCCGCTCTCCGTCACGGCCCGCACGATCAGCTCCTCGCCGAGCGCCTCCACCCGGTCCGCGACCCGCTCCAGAAAGGTCGCGCGCCGCTCCGGCGAGGTCGCCCGGTAGCCCGGAGCGGCCTGTTCCGCCAGCTCACAGGCGCGGGCGACATCCTCGGGGGCCGCGGAGCCGTAACCGGGTCCGAGCACCGTGTCCGTACGGGGATCGACCGAGGCGATGACCGGCTCCCGGCCGGTGCGCCGCTCGGCGCCGAGGAACATCGCTCCTGTGAGAGGCATGGCTCGCTTCCTTCATGGACTTCACCGGGCTTGCTCCGGGCTTTCCCTGCGCTTGCTCCGGGCCTTCCTGCGCTTGCTCCGGGCTTCCTCTGCCTCGCGCGCGGGCGGTCGTCAGCGGGCAGGCGGGTGTCCGTCGCCCTTCGCTTCCGTCCCGCCGCCCTTTCCCGGTATCCCGCCTCTCTCGCCTCCCGTCCCTCGCCCTCCCTTCTCCGTACTGCCTCCCTCCGGCCGCCATCGCGCCACCTTCTCCCCCGGCACGAGCCGCTCCACCACCTCGGCCAGCGCGTCACATGCCTGCTCGATCCTCAGCCGGATGTTCCGCTGCTCGGTGATGATCGCCGCCAGCAGCAGCGAGGTCAGCGCCGCGGACCCGTTGAGCGCCTGAAGGCTGATCATCCGCTCGATCAGGTTGTGATGGGCGAATCCGCCGGCACGGTCGGTCACCTCCGAGATCGCCAGTACGGAGACGAACAGCACATACGGCGCGCTCCCGGGCAGCTCGAAGCGGAGAGCTGCCCAGATCAGCACGGGGAAGACAAGGAACAGCAGAGTCAGCGAACTCATGGTGGCCAGCGGTGTGATCACGGCGGCGGTGATCACCAGGGCCGTCACCTCGGGCCAGCGGTGCGTCGGTACGGGCAGCCGGAACCTGCGCAGCACGAGCAGGAAGGGAGTGACCACCAGCACGCCCATGGCATCGCCCGCCCACCACGCCGACCAGATGGGCCAGAAGCCTCCCGGCGCCAGTCTGCCGGCGAGGACCATCGCTCCCGCGCCCGCCGTCGCACTGATCAGCATCCCCGCGAAGGCGCCCAGGAACACCAGGGCCACTCCGTCCCGCAGCCGGTCCAGCTCCGGCCGGAACCCGACACGCCGCAGCAGCAGAAAGGCGCAGACCGGCGCGAGCGTGTTGCCCGCCAGGATCGCGACATCGGCGGGCAGGAACGGGCCGACCGTCACGACGCTGAAGAGCGTGCCCAGAGTGATTCCCGGCCAGACGCCGAGGCCGAACAGGAGCAGCGCCGTCAGGGCGATACCGGTGGACGGCCAGAGCGGAGTGACGATCGCGCCCTCGATCCGTACCTGCTTCAGCAGACCGAGCTGCCCGCCCGCGTAGTAGGCGACGGCGACGCCAAGGATCCGAAGAGCGGCCAGGGACAGTCGTCGGATTTCCTCACTGCGCACCACACCAGCCATCAGACAATGCCTCCCGCCCGGGTCGGCCGTGACACGCACTGCCGGCCCGGCACATCACCCGGTCCTGTGCGCCGCGCCGCCGCCGTCGGGCACCGGCCCGCCAGGTGCGCCGGACGCACCGGACGGCCCGGGTGCACCGGACGGCCCGGGTGCACCGGACGGCCCGGGTGCACCG
>NZ_FMDK01000882.1 GCF_900091995.1 Streptomyces sp. MnatMP-M17 | reverse complement strand
GCGGGCGTTCTGACACCGCCCGCGCCCCGCGCCTTCGCCCCGCCCCCGGGCCCTGAGCGAGGGCGGACGCGGATCGTACGTTCCGTATGTTCGCACCCCTGCCGCGGCCGGGGCGCTACTCCCCCGCCTCGGCCAGGAATTCCAGCACTCGCGCCGGTGCGCTCGTCTCCGTCTGTTCCGTCACGGGAACGTTCCAGTACTCGGCGAGCGGCAGGCACTCCTGGAGATACCGGGCGGCCGACGGCGCGTGCGAGTCGTCCTGGCCCGGCACCACGAGCGCCGGGACATCGAGTGTCAGCAGATCCTCGGGCTCCGGGCCCGGCACCGTGTCGCGGTCGAAGAGCAGCCGCGCCATACCGGTGACCATCACGCGATACCGCTCCGGGTCCGTCCGTACATACCGTTCGGCGAACGCCTCGTCCCGCCGGATGACGCCCGCCCACGGGCCCACCCTCGGATCCGCGGTGAATCCCGAGCCGGTGCTCCGCGCCAGTTCCGCCACGCCGGCCGTACCGTACTCCTCGGCATGGGCCAAGTGCCGCAGAAACCGGGCGTGCTGCTTCATCCGGTACTTCACTCCGCCCGCGGGCGAGTAGAGCACCATGCTCAGCACCCGCTCGGGACGGGTCACCGCGAGCACCGCCGCGGTGGAGCAGCCGACGCAGCCGCCCATCAGATGCGCCCGCTCGAAACCGAGATGGTCGAGGAGTCCCACACCCTGGGCGGCGTAGTCGGCCCAGGAGATCCGCTCCAGCCGGCCGCCGGAGCGGCCGGACTCACGGCGGTCGAAGGTGATACAGGTGTAGCGCTCGGTGAGCCGGTCCAGCAGACGCAGCCGCCGGTAGATCCCGGTCTCCCGCCAGCCTTCCAGCGAGGAGTCGAAGCCTCCGGGCGAGAACATCAGCAGCGGCGGGCCGGAGCCGGCCACCTCGTAGCGGGTGGAGATCCCGTCGATGACGGCGGTGGGCATGGGCGCTGTTCCTCTCGTGGTTCCCTGTCCTGCCCGGTCGCGACCGGGCGCGCGAGGCCCGGCCAGGACAGGGCTCAGGTCCTGGGCGTTACGGAGATGCCTCCGGCGATCTGCCGCGCGGCCCGGACGTCGCCGGCGTACGCGGTGATCGCGTCGAGCGTGATCCGGGCGACGTTCGCATAGGTGTCCGGCGGGTCGTCGAGCGACGAGGCGGCGTAGCCGATGGCCGCGTTGACCATGCGCATCCGGCCGTCGAGCCATGGGCCGCCGCCGAATCCGCCGACGACCGGGATGGAGACCGCCTCGGCGACGGCGGCGCCCACGACCGGGCCCGAGTTGGTGAAGTTGAGCAGGACGGCGCCCGCCTCCTCCAGCAGTCGGGCCTCGGCGACCAGCGCGTCCTTCATCGCCACCGGCACCTGGTCGGCGGCGGAGGGAATCGCGCTGTACTCGACGCCGTAGCGCAGGGCGGTCTGCGGTGTGATGCCGATCTGCGCGAAGACCGGGATGCCCGCGCGGGTGATGGCCGTGACCGCCTCGGGAAAGTCCGAGGCGGCGTCCAGCTTGACCATGTCGACGCCGGCCTCCTTGACGAACCGGATCGCCGCGCGCACCGCGCTGTCGGTGCCCTCCTGAAGCGGACCGAACGGGAAGTCCGCGCTGACGAGCGCGCGCCGCACGCCGAGGCGCACCGCCCTGGTGACCACGAGCATCTGCTCCATGGTGACCTCGAAGGGATTGGACTGCCCCCACAGATTGATACCGACCGTGTCACCGACCGAGACGAGGTCGACACCGGCCCGGTCCACGATGCGCGCCATCTGGTAGTCCCAGGCCACCACACCGACGATCTTGCGGCCGTCCTCCTTCATCCGCTGGAGCGAGCGCGGACTGATCTTGTCGGTCATGATGCCTTCGTCTTTCCGGTCGTCGTCGGACGGATGAAGCGTCGGACGGATGAAACGGGCGCGCAACGGGGACAGGCAGGCGGTCCTAGACCCTGAGCGCCGTGAGCAGTTCGAACACATCGCTCTCGTCGGCGGACAGCAGCAGCACCCGGGCGTACGGACGCAGCGCGGCGACGGCGTCGCCGGCCTCGAAGCCGTCGCCGAGCACCACTCCCGCAGTCGTGATGCCCTTCCTCCCGCAGAGCCGCCCGATCGCGGAAGCGGCGGCCCGGCCTCCGTCCTCGGTGGCGAGAACGACCACCACATCGGTGTCGGTCAGCACCTCTTCGAGCCGTACGAACGGACCGTCCAGCTCCCGCAGCAGCAACTCGCCGCCGGGAC
>NZ_FMDK01000189.1 GCF_900091995.1 Streptomyces sp. MnatMP-M17 | reverse complement strand
GGCTGTACGGGCCGGGTGCCGTCCGTTCCGGCTTCCGGCCCGTACCCGGACAGGGCCCGGCGTCGGGCTGGTCGGTCAGACCTCCAGGTCGGCCTCTATCTTCATGAGCTGATGGCGGGCCATCGCCAGATTCGCGCGTGACTTGTCCAGCGCCAGATAGAGGAACAGCCCGTTGTTGCCGCGTCCCTTGAGCAGCCGGATCAGGTGGTACTGGCCGCCGAGCGTGATCAGGATGTCCTCGATCTCGTCCTTGATCCCGAGCAGTTCCAGCGCGCGGACCTTGGCCCTGACCACATCGGTGTTGCCGGCCGCGGCGACCGTCATGTCGAGGTCCTTGCCGCCGCCGACCGTACCGAGGGCCATACCGCTGGTGTAGTCGACGAGAGCGGCCCCGAGGGCTCCTTCGATGGCGGTCGTGGCCTGCTTGAGGGTTGCGTCGGTGTTGGCCATGGATGTCGCACTTCCTTCCGTTCCGATGGAGGTCCGGGGAGTTCCGGACGCCCGGGTGGTGCGTGATGTGCCGGTGGTGCGTGATGTCCGGTGGGTGTTCAGGCTCGGCTCGGGCTCAGGCGTTCTCCAGCCGTTCCAGGGCGCCGTCGACCAGTTCGCCGATACGGGCACCCGAGCGGCGGCCCTCCAGATGGAGCCGGCCCACATTGATCCGTGGCTCCGCCAGCAGCGTCAGGACCGCCGAGGAGCCCGCCGCGTACGTCGCGACATAGCCCAGCTCGCCACGGATCACCAGCTCCCGGAATCCGCCCTGGCCCGTGGCGTCCGTCAGCCGTACGGCGACGCCCAGCGCGGCGGCGGTGAGCGCGGCCACTCCCTCGGGCTCGACCTCGGCCGTGTCCTGGGCCAGCACCAGCCCGTCCGTACTGGCCGCGAGCGCGCCCGTGAGCTGGGGCAGCCGGGCCCGCAGCCGTCTGAGTTCGCCGAGCACCTCGGCTTCTGCCGTCATGAGCTGTCTCCTCTCGGCCCGTGCCCGCAGAGCGCGCCTCATGACGCCGTGGCGGCGTACCGGACGAGGCGGGGAACGGGCTGGTGAATGGGGCGGGGAGTCACAGGCTTGCCTCCAGGGCGTCGCGGAGCCGGCGTAACAGAGCGGTGTCCGGGTCGGCGGCGACCGTCGCGACCCAGGACGGGACGGCGGCGGGCGTGGCCGCCGACGGTTCGTCGGGCGTCTCGACCAGTCCGGCCGCGGCCAGCCGCCGGACATCGAGCAGGGTGTGAAAGGCGGGCCGGCCCAGGGCCCATGCGATGGCCACCGGTGTCCGCACACCGTCGGCCAGCTCCAGCAGGGCGCGCTGCCTGCGGGTGACGGCCTGGCCGGGCGCGGGCCGACGGGCCACCACGGGAGCGGTGTCGACGGCCGGATACGGCCAGACCCGGTCGAGGAGTTCGCGTCTGCGCAGCGTCTCGCGCTCGACGGCCGCCGCGGGTACGGGCCGTACGGGACCGATCCAGTGCGCCACGCCGTAACGGAAGCGGGTGGGACCGCTGCCCGGCGCGAGCGCGAAGAAGGCCGCGTCGAACAGCGCGCCGAGATGGCAGATCTCCAGCTCGCCGTCGCCGAGCCGGCCGCTCTCGACCAGGAATCTGCCGACCTCGCGGCGGGCACCGGCCCGGTCGACCGCCTCCTCCCAGCCCTCGCGCGGCAGCCGGCCGCCCGCGGTGAGCAGGACGTCGATGCCGGGAGCGGCGGGACTTTCGGCATGCACGATGCGGCCGTCGGTGAGATAGAGCGTGCCGTGGTCGCGGAGGAGGGCGCCGGTGGCGCGCTCACCGGCCAGCCGGACGAGCATCGGGGAGACGGAGGCGGACGACTGTGCCGACTGCGCGGGCGGCGTCGGCGGTATCGCCGGTAAGGGAGCCTTCGCGGTCATCCCAGCACCAGCCGTTCGGCGAGTTGGCCGAGGCGCAGCCGGGCCAGGGCGAGATTGCCGGTGTCGCGGTCCAGCCAGAGATACAGGAAGACGCTGCTGTCGAAGGTCGTCTCGACAAAGCTGAGGATGTGATAGCCGGTACGGCTGGTGACGATCAGGTCCTCGACGGGCGGGCCCTTGTCCTGGTCGTCGGTGTCGGTGTCGGCGCCGTCGGCCGATCCCGGTCCCGATGCTGGTACCGATCCCGATCCCGATCCCGATCCCGATAACGACCTCCCGGCCGCTGCCGTGGTCGCCGTCGGCGCGAACGCGGTGTACTCCGCCGCCGCCCTGGCCAGCTCGGCCGTCTCGGCGGCGGTGGCCTCGTGATCGCCGCCCGGCGACTCGCCCGCCGTGCCGAGGGCGAGTCCGCTGGTCCAGTCGACAATCGCCGCTCCACGCGCTCCTGGCAGGCTCATGGCTTCCTGAAGACATGCGTCGATTCCGGGCACGCGGGCTCCCCCTCCCGGCCGGGTGTACGGGTGCACTGCTGTGCGGCAGTAACCGTGAGATTACGCAACGTCGGTGCGCCGGGAGGGAGTTCCGGCATTTTCCATCGGAACATGCCGACGGAACGCGGTCGGGCCGCCGGGACCTACGCCTTCTCGTCCAGCAGTAGCGCGTCCGCGTACGCGCCGCCCGACTCGGTGACGATCTCCTCGACCGTCTGCGGCGCCCGTACGGTACTGAAGCGCACCCGGTCCGGATCGTCCGTACCGGCGTCGGTCCCGTCCGCACCGGCGTCGGGCCGCACCGTGAAGCCGTGGATGCCCGGTCTGACCAGGCTGTTGTACGCGTAGTGGTTGGTGAAGTAGTACGCGCCGGTGTCCAGCGCGGCGACGAAGTCACCTTGCTCCAGCAGTGGCAGCGGCCGGTTCTCGGCCAGCAGATCGCCCGCGAAGCAGGCCGGTCCCGCGATGTCCTGGGCCACGTGCGGGCCGCTCCTGGGCCGTCCGCCGGCGTCGTACGCCGCGATGCGCAGCGGCCAGGACACCGGGTTGTAGACCGTACGTGTGGCGATCTGCGCGCCCGCGTGTGTCACGGCGATCGGGCGGCCTCCGGCGGATTTGGCGTACTCGACCCGGGCCAGGACCAGCCCGTGCTTGGCGACCAGCGACCGGCCGAATTCGGTGACCAGTCCGTAGCGGCCGTCCAGCAGCCCGGGAACGGTCTCCTTGAGAAGCCGGGCGTAGGCCGCGTACGTCGGTGTCTCCTCGTCGGACGCGAAGTTGACGGGGAGGCCGCCGCCGATGTCGAGGGTGTCGATCTGCCGACGGCCCGCTGTCGCGTTGATCTCCTCGGCCAGTTCGTAGACCGCCTGTACGCCCTGCGCCATCAGCTCCAGCGGGAGGCCCTGCGAGCCGGAGTGGGTGTGCAGCCTGGTCAGCCAGGGACGGTCCAGATACGTCTGGACGACCCAGGCGCGGGCGCCCTCGTCGCGCAGCGCGACGCCGAACTTCGAGGTCGCGGTCGCCGTGGACAGCGCGCCGATGGAGCCGGCTCCGATCTGCGGATTGACCCGTAGCCCGAACGGGACGGTGACGGGGCCCGGGTCCGGGCCTGCCGCGCCCGAGCCGATCAGGGCGTCGATACGCTCCAGCTCCTGCGGATTGTCCGCGTTGACGGCGATCCCGAGGGCGATGGCCTCGCGCAGCTCGGCGGTGGTCTTGGCGGGCGAGTCGAGGACCGTACGGCCGGCCGGTATCCCTGCCGCGCGGGCGATCGCCAGCTCACCCGGACTGGCGACCTCCGCGCCTATGCCCTCCTCGGCCAGCAGACGCACCACGGGCACGAGCGCGGTCGCCTTCACGGCGAAGGCGTGCAGTACGGCGGTGCCGGGCGCGACGACCTCGTCGAAGGCGGTACGGAGCGCGGCGGCCGAGGACCGGATTCCGGCCACGTCGAGCAGCGCGATCACCGGTTCGGACTCGCTGATCAGTCCTTGTGCTACCGCCGCCCGTACGGCCAGATCGCGGCGGGCCGCGGCGTCGGCGTGTTCGGCGCGTGCGGTGCGTCCGCCATCTTCGGTGCGTCTGCCGTGTCCGGACGCGGATCCGGCCGTACGGCGATCCGTACCGGACCGGCTGTCGTGTCGCGCGCCGTGATCTGCGCTCTGACTGTTGTGCTGAACCGAGGCCATGGACTCCAGCCAATCATCCGGCGGGCGGCCACGCAGCGGTTGACTACAAGTATTCATCCGGACAGGATGTGAATAGATCAGCCAACAGTCCATCGGGTCGCCGCCCTCAAGGGACACCTCACGGGACCTCAAGGACCGGCGGGCCCGCCGAGGACCGGCAGACCCATCAAGGAGGAGGCAACGCCATGTCGGGACCCCGCCCCGTACGGGCACCGCGCGGTACGGAACTGAGCGCCCTGGGATGGCAGCAGGAAGCCGCCCTCCGCATGCTCCAGAACAATCTGGATCCCGAGGTCGCCGAACATCCGGACAAGCTCGTTGTCTACGGCGGCACCGGCAAGGCCGCCCGCGACTGGCGCTCCTTCGACGCCATGGTCCGTACGCTGCGCACGCTCAAGCAGGACGAGACGATGCTCGTCCAGTCCGGCCGTCCGGTGGGCGTCATGCAGACCCATGAGTGGGCGCCGCGTGTGCTGCTCGCCAACTCCAATCTGGTCGGCGACTGGGCGAACTGGGAGGAGTTCCGACGGCTGGAGGCCCTCGGGCTCACCATGTACGGGCAGATGACGGCCGGATCATGGATCTATATCGGCACCCAGGGCATCCTCCAGGGCACGTACGAGACCTTCGCCGCCGTCGCCGCCAAGCGGTTCGGCGGGACACTGGCCGGGACGATCACTCTCACCGCCGGTCTGGGCGGGATGGGCGGTGCCCAGCCGCTGGCCGTGACCATGAACGACGGCGTCGCGATCTGTATCGACTGCGATCCGCGCGCCATCGACCGCCGGATCGAGCACCGCTATCTCGATGTACGGGCCGACAGCCTGGAGCACGCCCTCCAGCTCGCGACCGAGGCCCGGGACGCGCGCCGGCCGCTCTCCATCGGTCTGCTGGGCAACGCGGCCGAACTGCTGCCCAGGATGCTCGCCGAGGGCGCGCCCGTGGACATCGTCACGGACCAGACCTCCGCGCACGATCCGCTGGCGTATCTGCCGCTCGGTGTCGACTTCGCCGACATGGCCTCGTACGCGGCCGAGAAGCCCGCCGACTTCACGCTGCGCGCCCGGGAGTCGATGGCACGCCATGTCGAGGCGATGGTCGGCTTCATGGACGCGGGCGCCGAGGTCTTCGACTACGGCAACTCCATCCGCGGCGAGGCCCAACTCGCCGGATACGACCGCGCCTTCGCCTTCCCGGGCTTCGTACCCGCCTATATCCGGCCACTCTTCTGCGAGGGCAAGGGCCCCTTCCGCTGGGCGGCGCTGTCCGGTGAGGCGTCCGACATCCACAAGACCGACAAGGCGATCCTCGAACTCTTCCCGGAGAACGAGTCGCTGCACCGCTGGATCAGGATGGCGGGCGAACGCGTCCACTTCCAGGGCCTGCCGGCCCGGATCTGCTGGCTCGGCTACGGCGAGCGCGACAAGGCGGGCGAACGCTTCAACGACATGGTCGCCTCCGGCGAACTCGCCGCGCCGGTCGTCATCGGCCGTGACCATCTCGACTGCGGCTCGGTCGCCTCGCCGTACCGCGAGACCGAGGCCATGCTCGACGGCTCCGACGCCATCGCCGACTGGCCGCTGCTCAACGCCATGGTCAATGTCGCCTCCGGTGCCTCCTGGGTCTCGCTCCACCACGGCGGCGGCGTCGGCATGGGCCGCTCGATCCACGCCGGGCAGGTCTCGGTCGCCGACGGTACGAAGCTCGCGGGCGAGAAGATCCGCCGAGTCCTCACCAACGATCCGGGCATGGGCGTCATCCGCCATGTCGACGCGGGCTACGACCTCGCGGAATCGGTCGCCGAGGAACGCGCCGTACGTATCCCCATGCGCGAGGACAAGGCCGCCACCGCAGTCGGCGAGGGCGTCCCGTCATGACTCCGCGCGGTCCCGAGGACACAAGTCCGTCCCGTACGGGGAAGGACCATACGGAGACGGACCATGCGGGCACGGTGGCACGGGCGTCCGCTCCCGCCGCGTCCGAGGCAAGCCCGCCCTCCTTCCATGAGATGTGGCGCGATCTCGCACCGCTCGGACGCGACCCGGGCAGCGGCGGCTACCGCCGCTACGCCTGG
>NZ_FMDK01000297.1 GCF_900091995.1 Streptomyces sp. MnatMP-M17 | reverse complement strand
GCCCAGGGCGCGGAGCCGCAGATAGCCGCGGAGCAGCGGCGGCAGTTCGGCGGCCGAGGCGGCGGCGACTGTGTCGGTTGCGGCATCCGGCGTCCAGAGGCGGTGCGGAGTGACCCAGTACTCCTCGGGCGCGAGGTGCTTGGTCTTCACGGTGCTCCAGGTGGAGGCGGCCAGCGCGCCGCCGTCCGCGAGCGGGATCGAGCAGCAGCCCGCCAGCCAGTTGTGGCCCGTGGTGGTCATATAGCGGGCGAGTCCGGCCCAGATGAGGGCGATGACGCCGCCGGTGCGGTGCAGCGGGTGGACGCAGGAGCGGCCGACCTCGACCAGGTCGTCCCGGATCGGGCCCAGCCGGGAGAGGTCGAACTCGCTGTCGGAGTAGATCCGTCCCGCGGCCCTGGCCCGGTCGGGCGGCAGCAGCCGGTACGTGCCGACCACCTCGCCGGTGGCCTCCTCACGGACCAGCAGGTGGTCGCAGTACGCGTCGAACTCGTCGACGTCCAGGCCGGGCTCGGGCCCGTCGAGCCGGGCACCCAGCTCTCCGGCGAAGACAAGATGGCGCAGTCGCTGCGCGGCCCGTACGTCCTCCTGGTTACGGGCGAGGGAGACCACATAGCGCGTCTCGGCGTCGGCGGGAGCGGAAACGCCGACGGGCGAGGGAGCGGGAGCGGTCGTGAGCGGAGCTGGTGCGATGGCGGACATGGCTGTCTCCTGTGCCGGTGGGGAAGGCGGCTGCCGGAGTCCGTCGCTCGCGCGGCGGGACCGGCACCTTGTTTCTTCCGTGACCGGCTGGATTTGACATGACCACACGGCGGAGTATGGATGTGAGACGGTTGAATGGCCGGGATCGGACGGAGGGCGGAGTGCCTCGTTCCGCGTCTTGTCCGGTGTCTCGTTCACACCTCAGGACGCTCTCGGGCGCTTCCTCGTAACCTACCGGTACCGGTTCAGCCGGAGACCAGCGCGGCGGTGATGTGCTCGGAGGCCGCCTTCGCGGACTCCTGCGGGTCCTGGCCCTCCAGGACGGCCGTCATATAGGGCTTGATCGGATTGTCCGCCTCCACGCTCGCCCACTGCGGCGAGTTGGGCGTGGCCCGGCCCCTGGCGGCGCCCGCCGCCATCGCGGCCGTGCCCTCGTCACCGCCGATCACCTCGGCGAGCGTCACCTTGTTCGGCACATAGCTCATCGTTCTCGCGAGATCCGTCTGCCACTTCTCGCCCGCCAGCGCCTTGACGACATCGACGGCGGCCGAGTGGTGGCTGGAATTCTTCGGCACGATCAGATCGGAGCCGCCGGTGAAGACGCGCCCGGGCTTGTCGGACGTCTTGCCCGGTACCGGGAAGAAGCCGAGCTTGCCCTTCAGCTCCGGGTTCTGCTCCTCGATGAGCCGCGCCGAGCCGGGCGTGGAGATGATCTGGGCGACATCGCCCTTGGCGAAGACATCCGCCTGCGGAGGCTTGGCCTCGTCGGAGTTCTTCGGTCCTTCGCCCAGCGACTGGAGGTCCTTGTAGAAGGACATGCCTCTGAGCGCGGCGGGCGAGTCGAGCACGCCCTGCCACTCACCGCCCGTCTCGACGGCCAGTTCGCCGCCCTCGTCCCAGATGAAACCGGCGAGCGTGTACCAGTCCTGGCCCGCGAGATAGATGCCCTGGTTGCCACCGCGGTTGAGCTCCTCGGTGTCGGCGAGCCATGCCTCACGGGTCTTGGGAAGCTCGTCGATCCCGGCGAGCGCGAACAGTTCCTTGTTGTAGATCACGACGCGGTTGGCCGCGTACCACGGGATACCGAACTGCGCGCCGTTGATACTGCCCGGCTCGGCGAGACCGGGCAGCCAGTCCTCGCTGCCCAGATCCCTTACGGACTCCAGAGTCAGATCACGCAGATTCCCGCTCTCCGCGTACTGGGCGACCTGGGTGTTGCCGACCTCGACGACATCCGGCGCGTCCTCGCCGTCCAGCGCGGTCAGCACCTTCTCGCCGATCCCGGTCCACTCCTGGATCTTGATGTCCAGTTCGACGGAAGGGTGTTCGTCCTCGTAGTCGGTCACGAAGCGGTCGAGAAAGGCGTCCGAGACGCTGTCCTTCATCAGCCAGACGGTCACCGTGGTGGAGCCTCCGCCTCCGCCCGGCATCATTCCGCAGCCGCCGAGCGCGACGCAGGAGACAAGGGCCACGGAACAGGCAAGACAACGGTTCTTCACGTAGGTCAACCTTCTGGCGTGAACAGCACGAAAAGGGAGCCCGGCGTGGGGGGAGCGAACAGCGTTCGCGCGGGTGTGTGGGATTTTGGTATGGACCAAGGGGAGGGTCAAGTCCCACAAGGAGACGGAGAGGGACGGGCGCCTGAACGACACCCGTCCCTGTGATGGCCCGGTCCGGCGCACGGTCGGCGGCCGTTACGACGTACCGCCGGCGCCCGCTCGCGTCACTGACCGCCCGGCACCGTGTCCTCGAAGGTGGTGCCCGCCGCCCGGTAGGCGTTGACCTTCGCGCCGACCTGAGCCGGTGTCAGCACCTGGTCCTTGACATGCAGGACGTAGTCGACCTTCTGGTCGTACGCCCGCGGTGTGGTGCTCGTCTGTCCGGCCAGATCGATCAGCCACTGGTTGAAGTTGATCGACATGGGCCGCTCGGGCAGATAGCGGGCGTCGTGCGTACCGAAGGTCTGCCCGTCGACGTAGTAGGTGATGGCGTTGTTGTCGATGGTGACCACCAGATCGTGCCAGCCCGCGTAGCTGATCCGGGATTCCGAGTGCTGGTTGACGGCCTCCCAGGGATCCGGCCGGTAGGTCTCCCAGGAGGTGGTGTAGAGGATATTGGCGGGCTCGCCCCAGCCGCCGTTCGGCAGATACTCGAAGTCGTACTCCGCGTAGTCGTCCGCCATCGGGGCCTTGAGGTCGTTGATGGTGAAGAAGGTCTGTACGAGACGGTCACCGTCCGGGCCCGACTTCGGGGTGTCGGAGAACCTCACGCGGGCCGCGTAGGTGCCGTTCTTGAACTTCATCGCCTTGGTGAGGACCTCGGTCTGCTCGGTCGTACCGCTCGTGCCGGCGGTGGAGGTCTCCAGATTCATGATCGAGTTCGTCCCCTCCTTGGCGAAGGTGACGTTCTCGGGCGCCCAGGTCGCGCCCGGCACTCCGGGCCCGCCGGAGTTCGCGCGCACGCTCCAGCCATGGGAGCTGATCGCGGGATCGGTGTACGAGGTGTAGTTGAAGTCGTCGAAGAGCGCCGCACCGCCGGTGGGCGGGTCGGTCGGAGGATCGGTGGGCGGGTTCGTGGGGCCGCCCGGGTCGTTGCCGTCCGGCGCGGTACCCCAGACGAGTGCGCCGCCCACCGTGGCGGTGGTCTTCGTCCAGTCGCCGTAGGCGGTCTGCGAGGGACCGAAGGAGTAGTCGTCGCTCTGGTTGAGCGAGGCCCAGTTGGAGCGGTAGAAGCGGAGCTGCATGTCACCGGTGTCGGCGCCCGGCGCGAGGGAGCCCGCGCCCGCGGTGAAGCCGATCTCCAGATAGCGGTCGGCGGTGGCGGTGGGATTGGCGAGCGTGCCGAAGGTGCCGGTGATGTTGGCGCAGCCCTTCACCGCCCAGGAGCAGGCGAAGGTGTACGAGGCGCCCGCGTCGGCCTTGAAGTAGTAGCGGATCTTGACCGTGCCGAGGGAGACGGCGGAGCCCGAGGTGTTGACCACCTTGAACCAGGGCTCGGCCTGGTCGGAGCCGGTGGAGCTCTGACGGTACTGGACCTTCAGCGACGGATCGGCGGCGGCGGCCGGCAACGCGGTGAGCGCGGCACAGCCGAGTCCGGCCGCCAGGCCCATGGCGACGGCGGTCCGTATCCCGGCGCGGCGGGCGCGGCGCACGGCGGGGG
>NZ_FMDK01000040.1 GCF_900091995.1 Streptomyces sp. MnatMP-M17 | reverse complement strand
CAGCCGCCCGCCCCACAGCCGCCAGCGGAACCGCCGGCGAGAACGGCTCCTGCGGCGAACCGGGCGACGAACCGGGCGAACCGTCCGCCGCCTTACGTGCCGCCACCTGCTCACCCGCCCGCAGCACCCCGAGCATCTCCCGCAGCTCCGTCAGCGCCTGCCGACCCATGTCACCCACCAGCGCTGCGTTCTTCACCGCCTTCGGCGGATCCTTCAACGCCACCGCCTGCAACGCCGCCGCGTGCACCACCATCAGACTCACCCGGTGCGCCACCACGTCATGCATCTCGCGCGCGATCCGCGTCCGCTCCTCCGTACGCGCCCACTCCGCGCGCTGCTCGGCACGGTCGGCGAGCAGCGAGAGTTCCTGCTCCAGACTGTCCGCCCGCTCCCGCAGGCTCTCCATCAGCCGCCGTCTCGCCCCGACATAGAGCCCGAACAGCACAGGCGGCGCGGTCAGCCCCACCGACATCAGAACCGCGACCACGGGCACATACCAGCCCGTCGAGCCGAACGCCGTGTCCATCACGTTCTGCCGGGTCCGTACGAACGTGACGATCAGCGTCCCCACGAGCGACATCCCGGCCAGCGCGCCGATGATCCGGCGCGGCGCCTCCGAGGCGGCGAGCGTGTACAGCCCGACCAGCCCCATCAGATAGCCCATCTCGGCCGGCGTGATCGCGATCGAGACCAGCACCACGGCGAACGGCCACCGCCGCCGCACCAGCAGCACCGCCCCGGCGAACAGCCCGAACAGCACCCCGAGCGGCACCGGCAGCGCGGCGGTGTCCGCGAACCGGACGCCCTCCAGCGCGCACTCCAGCGCCGACACCAGCGCCAGCCCCGCATCCAGCACGACACTCCGCCACCGCCCCCACCACCAAACACCGCGGGGAGTCACTCCCGCGGCGTCCTGATGCGCCCCCGTTGTGGTCATGTCTCCCACCCTACGGGCGCCCGCACCTCAATTTCCGGGCGACCGCCCCACCACGGAACGCGACCGAACACCCCGGGAACACGCATCGATCCCTCGAACTGGTGAATCGCCCCCGTATTCGATCCGAGCGTCCGGAATCCGGACGACGATCGCCCCATGACAGCACTCCACGGCAAATATGCCGACTTCGAGGGACTCCGCGCACAGGCGATCGCGCTGCGCCGGGAGGGCCTGAGCCTGCGGCAGATCCGCGACCGGTTACAGATCCACAACAACGACATCCTCAACCGTCTGGTCAAGGGCGAGCCGCCCCCGGAGTGGACGAAGCGCCCGAACGCGAAGGACGACCTCCGCGAGAAGGCCCGCGAGCTGCGCCTGAAGGGCCTCACGTACGACCAGATACAGCTTGAGCTCGGCTGCTCGAAGAGTTCGATCTCACTGTGGGTACGGGACCTGCCGAAGCCGGAGCCCCGCTACACGGACGAGGAACGTCGCGCCCGCATGAACGCGGGACTGGCCCACTTGCGCACCAGTCAGGACAAGGAACGACAGGAGACGAAGCGCGCGGCCCGCGAGGAGGTCGGGCAGCTCTCCGACCGGGAGCTGTTCATCGCTGGCGTCGCCCTGTACTGGGCCGAAGGCTCCAAGGACAAGCCGTACCGCCGCTGCGAAGTGCTCCAGTTCATCAACAGCGACCCCAACGTGATCAGGCTGTACCTACGCTGGCTCGATCTCCTGGGGATCTCGCGTGAGCGACTGCGCTTACGGGTGAGCATCCACGAATCGGCAGACGTTCCCGCGGCCGAGAGGTTCTGGGCAGACCTGGCCGGTGTCGCCCCGTCCGCCCTCCAGAAGGCGACACTCAAGAAGCACAACCCGAAGACCACGAGGAAGAACACCGCAGAGGCGTACAGGGGCTGCCTCATCATCTACGTCACCAAGAGCGCCGATCTCTATCGTCGCGTGGAGGGCGCCTGGTACGGCATAGTGTTGGGTGCCGACTCGGCAACCCAGCCGAATGTCCGGTTCGAGCAGAAATAGTCCCCCATGGTGTAATCAGGCAGCACTGCGGGTTTTGGTCCCGTATGTTCAGGTTCAAATCCTGATGGGGGAGCCGCCCCTTTTCGGCTAGTTTCGGGTCCCGACCTCACCGGTCGGGACCCGTCCTCGTTTCCGGGTCGAAACCCCCCGGTATCCTGCGGTTGTCCACCACCCGAAAGCCGAAGGGCATTCCCGTGAGCGCCAACCGCCCGGCAGCCGTCGTCGTTCTCGCAGCGGGTGAAGGCACCCGCATGAAGTCGAAGACTCCCAAGGTTCTGCATGAGGTCTGCGGGCGTTCGCTCGTCGGACATGTCGTGGCCGCGGCCCGTGAGCTGGGGCCCGAGCAGCTTGTCGTTGTTGTGGGGCATGCGCGGGAGCAGGTCGAGGGGCATCTCTCTGCCGTGTACGAGGGCGTGCGCACCGCCTATCAGGCCGAGCAGAACGGCACCGGGCATGCCGTGCGGATCGGGCTTCAGGAGCTGGGCGGGACGCCCGACGGGACCGTGGTCGTCGTATGCGGTGACACGCCGCTGCTGACCGGCGGGACGCTCAGGGCGCTCGCCGCGACCCATGCCGCCGACGGCAACGCCGTGACCGTACTGACCGCCGAGGTCCCGGACTCGACCGGCTACGGGCGGATCGTCCGGGACGGCGTCAGCGGCGCGGTCACCGCGATCGTGGAGCACAAGGACGCCACCGAGGCGCAGCGTGCGATCCGGGAGATCAATTCGGGAGTCTTCGCCTTCGACGGGCAGCTGCTCGCGGACGCGCTGGGCAAGGTCCGTACGGACAACAGCCAGGGCGAGGAGTACCTCACGGATGTGCTGGGCATTCTGCGGGAGGCCGGGCACCGGGTGGGCGCGTCGGTCGCGGTCGATCACCGGGAGATCCTGGGGATCAACAACCGGGTGCAGCTCGCGGAGGCGCGTCGGCTGCTGAACGAGCGGCTGCTGGAGCGGGCGATGCTGGCGGGGGTGACGGTGGTCGATCCGGCGTCGGTGTTCGTGGATGTGACGGTCACGTTCGAGCCGGACGTGGTGGTGCATCCGGGCACCCAGCTTCTCGGGTCGACGCATCTGGCCGAGGGCGCCGAGGTGGGCCCGAATTCGCGGCTGCGGGATACGCAGGTCGGCGCGGGCGCCCGGGTGGACAACACGGTCGCGGACGGCGCGGTGGTGGGCGAGGCGGCGATGGTCGGCCCGTACGCCTATCTGCGGCCGGGTACGCGCCTCGGCGTGCGGTCGAAGGCCGGTACGTATGTGGAGATGAAGAACGCGACGATCGGTGAGGGCACGAAGGTGCCGCATCTGTCGTATGTGGGGGACGCGACGATCGGCGAGCACACGAACATCGGTGCCGCGAGTGTGTTCGTGAACTACGACGGTGTGCGCAAGCACCACACGACGATCGGGTCTCACTGCCGGACAGGGTCGGACAATATGTTTGTGGCGCCCGTCACGGTTGGGGACGGTGTGTACACCGCGGCCGGTTCAGTGATCACGAAGGACGTTCCGGCCGGTGCGCTGGCCGTCGCCCGGGGCCAGCAGCGGAATATCGAGGGCTGGGTGGCCCGCAAGCGTCCGGGAAGCGCCGCGGCGCAGGCGGCCGAGGCGGCTCGTACGGCACCGGAGAGCGCCGAGAACGAGAGCTGACCGGAAGCTCCGGAAGCTGACCGGAAACAGATGCGCCGATCTCGGCGTACCGTGATATCTGCACGATTCGGCTGGCTCGCAAGGCGACACGCGGGCACAGCGGCCATCAACACGTCTGAGGAGACAGTGCTGTGACCGGGATCAAGACGACCGGCGAGAAGAAGCTGATGCTCTTTTCCGGCCGCGCCCACCCCGAGCTGGCCGAGGAGGTTGCCCATCAACTGGGTGTGGGGATTGTCCCCACCAAGGCGTTCGATTTCGCCAACGGTGAGATCTATGTCCGGTATCAGGAGTCGGCGCGCGGCGCGGACTGCTTCTTGATCCAGAGCCATACGGCTCCGATCAATAAGTGGATCATGGAACAGCTCATCATGATCGATGCTCTGAAGCGGGCCTCGGCCCGGAGCATCACGGTGATCGTTCCCTTCTACGGCTATGCCCGTCAGGACAAGAAGCACCGCGGCCGGGAGCCGATCTCGGCCAGGCTGGTGGCGGATCTGATGAAGACCGCGGGCGCCGACCGGATCCTGACCGTGGATCTGCACACGGACCAGATCCAGGGCTTCTTCGACGGCCCGGTGGACCATCTGTTCGCGCTGCCGGTCCTGGCGGACTATGTGGCGGGGAAGGTGGACCGGTCGAAGCTGACGGTGGTCTCCCCGGACGCGGGCCGGGTGCGGGTCGCGGACCGCTGGTGCGACCGGCTGGGCGCGCCGCTGGCGATCGTCCACAAGCGGCGCGACAAGGATGTCGCGAATCAGGTGACGGTCCACGAGGTGGTCGGCAATGTGGCGGGCCGGGTCTGTGTCCTGGTCGACGACATGATCGACACGGGTGGCACGATCTGCGCCGCCGCGGAGGCGCTGTTCGCGCATGGCGCGGAGGATGTGATCGTGACGGCGACGCACGGTGTGCTGTCGGGTCCGGCGGCCGACCGGCTGAAGAACTCGCAGGTGAGCGAGTTCGTGTTCACGAATTCGCTGCCGGATCCGGGCAATCTGGATCTGGACAAGATCACGGTTCTGTCGATCGCGCCGACGATCGCCCGTGCGGTCCGTGAGGTCTTCGAGGACGGTTCGGTGACGAGCCTCTTCGAGGAGCAGGCGTAGCACCTCCCTGCCGGTTTCCTTGACCGGTGCTGCCGGTTTCCTTGACCGGTGCCGGTCCCCTGCCCGGTGCCGGTAGATCGATTTCTGAGGCGGCCTCCCCGCCGGGTAGACTCAGCGAGTTGCTCGGCGAGGGAGGCCGCACTGTTCCGGTGCGGCGGTCCGTTATCGACGCGCTCTTCGTAGCAGGCCTGTCGTGGCCGGGTGACGGCCGATTCCGGTCACCTTCCGCCCGTTTCTACGAGGAGTGCAGCCATGGCTGAAGTCAAGATCAGCGCCGAGATCCGTACCGAGTTCGGCAAGGGCGCCGCCCGCCGTACCCGTCGCGCCAACAGGGTTCCCGCGGTCATCTACGGCCACGGCGCCGACACCGTCCATGTGACCCTGCCGGGCCACGACCTGATGATGGCGCTGAAGACCGCGAACGCGCTGCTCGGTCTGGACATCGAGGGCCGCAAGGAGCTGGTGATCCCGAAGGCCGTGCAGCGCAACGCGATCAAGGGCTTCATCGAGCATGTCGACCTGCTCGCGGTGAAGCGCGGCGAGAAGGTCACCGTCGAGGTCGCGGTGCACACCGAGGGCGAGCTGGCGCCGGGCGCCAACCTGCTGGAGAACGTGCTCAACACCCTGACCGTCGAGGCCGAGGCCACCCACATCCCGGAGTCCGTCACGGTCTCCGTCGCGGGACTGGGCGCCGGTGACTCGATCGTGGCCAAGGATGTCCCGCTGCCGTCCGGCACCACGCTGGTCACGGACGAGGACGCGGTCGTCATCCAGATCCTGGCCGCGCAGGCCGAGGAGCCGGCCCCGGAGGGCGAGGGCGGCGCCGAGGGCGCCGAGGCCTGATCCGTACGCTGTGCCCCACGGGGTGGCAGGGCCGCCGACGGCCCTGCCACCCCGTTCGTATACGTATGCGAGGAGACGCAGCGCGGATGACGACAGATGCCAATGCCCCCTGGCTGGTCGTGGGCCTGGGCAACCCGGGTCCCGGCTATGCGGCCAACCGGCACAATGTCGGGTTCATGGTGGCCGATCTGCTGGCGGCCCGTATCGGCGGCTCGTTCCGGCGGGCGCAGAAAGCGCAGGCCACGGTGGTCGAGGGCCGCATCGGTCCGCCCGGTCCCGCGAGCCGGCGTGTCGTGCTGGCCAAGCCCACCTCGTACATGAATCTCTCCGGTGGCCCGGTCGTCGGGCTGCGTGACTTCTACAAGGTGCCGACGGAGCGGATCGTCGCGGTCCATGACGAGCTGGACATCGACTACGGCACGCTGCGGCTGAAGCTGGGCGGCGGAGACAACGGCCACAACGGGCTGAAGTCGATGACAAAGGCGATGGGTCCCGGCTACCACCGCGTGCGGTTCGGCATCGGCCGGCCACCGGGCCGGATGCAGGTGGCCGACTTCGTGCTGAAGGACTTCTCGTCGACGGAGCGCAAGGAGCTGGACTACTTCGTGGACCGGGCGGCGGACGCGGTGGAGGCGCTGGTGCTGGAGGGCCTGGAGCGCGCCCAGAGCACATACAACTCCTGAGCGCGTACGTACAGCTCCTGAGCATGTCCCGCGCACGCCCGTCCTGAGCACGTACAACTCCTGACAACCTCCGCATTCCCTGTCGTTCCGCGGCCGGAAGTTGACCAGGCGTGCGCCCATGGCCAAAGATCCCGCCCTATGAAGGGGAAGCGGAGCAATTCCGACCGCATGCTGTCGTTCGGCCGCCGGGCGGCGATGGCCTGTGTCGCCCTGCTGCTCCTGGTCGCGGGTGTCTGGTCGTCCTGGACCTCGGCCCAGCATGTGGTGCTCGCCAAGGGCCGTGAGCACGGCACGCTGACGGTGGAGCGCTGCGCGGACCAGAGCTGCACCGGGCCCTACGATCCGGACGGACCGCAGGGCCCGCGCGCCGGGATGACGATCGAGCAGTCGGTGGCCGTGAAGAAGGGCGAGCGGTTCCCGGTCGTGGTGAAGCCCGATACGGACGAGCTGGTGCGTACGGGTACGCCCGGTCTGCTGTACGCGTGGGTCCCGCTCGGCGGAGCGCTCCTGCTGGCTTCCCTGATCATCGGCGGCGGGCTGGGACTGACCCGTACGGCCTGGGGGACGGCGCTGGCGGGCGGCGCGCTGCTGCTGGCCGCGTTCTTCGCGGTCTGACCGGCCGCGCGCACCGTACGAACGCCCCCGAGCACCGTACGTACCGCACGAAAACCGTCCCGCTCCGGAAGCCCGGAGCGGGACGGTCCCGTAGCCAGGCCCTGGTCAGCCTAGCCAGGCCCTGGTCAGCCGGTGTTGCGCAGTCCCGCCGCGACCCCGTTGACCGTCAGCAGCAGCGCCCGCGCGAGCAGCGGGTCCGGTGCCTCCTGGCGCTCGGCCGCCGCGCGCTGGCGTGCCAGCAGCGAGACCTGGAGGTAGGAGATCGGGTCGAGATAGGCGTCCCGGATCGCGAAGGTCTGCTGGAGCGCCGGGTTGGAGTCGAGGAGCTTCTCGCCGCCGGTGATCCGCAGCACCTCCGCCACGGTGAGCGCGTGCTCCGTCTCGATGTCCGCGAAGACGTGCTTCAGCTCGTCCGGCACCAGTGTGTCCACATAGTGGCGGGCGATCCGCAGGTCTGTCTTGGCGAGTGTCATCTCGACGTTCGCGAGGAAGTTCCGGAAGAAGTGCCAGTGCTCGTACATCTCGTCCAGCACGGTGTCCGGCCCGGCCTCGCGCAGCGCCTTCAGCCCGGAGCCGACGCCGTACCAGCCCGGCACGATCTGCCGTGACTGGGTCCAGCCGAAGACCCATGGGATGGCCCGCAGCCCGTCGAGTCCGGCGCCGGAGTCGGGCCGGCGGGAGGGACGGGAGCCGAGGTGGAGATCGGCGAGCTGGTCGACGGGGGTGGACGCGAAGAAGTACGCGGGCAGGTCGGGGTCCTCGACCAGCCTGCGGTACGCGGCGTGCGCGGCGTCGGAGACGATGTCCATCGCCGCGTCCCAGCGGGCCAGTGCCTCGCCGGACTGGCGCGGCGCGGTGTGCAGGGCCGAGGCCTGGAGGGTGGCGGCGACGGTCAGTTCGAGGTTCTCCCTGGCCAGGGACGGGATCAGATACTTGTCGGAGATGACCTCGCCCTGTTCGGTCACCTTGATCTCGCCCTCCAGCGTGCCCCAGGGCTGGGCGAGGATCGCGTCGTGCGAGGGCCCGCCGCCGCGGCCGACGGTGCCGCCGCGGCCGTGGAAGAGCCTCAGCCGTACGCCATGGCGGTGGGCGACGTCGCGCAGCCGGCGCTGGGCACGGTGGATCTCCCACTGGGAGGTGGTGATACCGCCGAACTTGGAGGAGTCGGAGTAGCCGAGCATGACCTCCTGGACGTCGCCGCGCAGTGAGACGAGTCTGCGGTAGGAGGGATCGGCGAGCATCTCGTCGAGGATGACATCGGCGGCGCGCAGCTCGTCGGTGGTCTCCAGCAGCGGCACGATGCCGATCTTGGCCCAGCCGCCGTGCAGATCGATCAGTCCGGCCTCGCGGGCCAGTACGGCGGCGGCGAAGACATCGTCGGCGCCCTGGCACATGGAGATGATGTACGACTCGATGACCTCGGGGCCGAAGCGCTCGAAGGCTTCCTTGACGGTGAGGAACACACCGAGCGTCTTGTGTCCCGCCGCGTCGAGAGGCGCCGGGCTCGGTGCGAGCGGGCGGCGCGAGCGCAGTTCCTTGGCGAGCAGCTTCTGCCGGTACTCGCGCGGCATGTCGCTGTAGCGCCAGGACTCCTCGCCGAGCCGGTCGAAGAGCTGTCCGAGCGCGTGGTGGTGGGCGTCGGCGTGTTCCCGTACGTCCATGGTGGCGAGCTGGAGGCCGAAGGCGGCGAGCGTACGGATCGTACGGTCCATGCGGCCGTCGGCGAAGAGGCCGCCGCGGTGCTCGCGCAGGGAGGTCTGGATGAGCGTGAGGTCGTCGAGCAGTTCGGCGGTGCCGAGGTAGTCGCGGCCGTCGTCGTGCGGCGTGCCCTTGGCGAGGCGTTCGCGGGTGTTGACGAGCTTCTGGCGGATGCAGGTCGCCTTGAGGCGGTAGGGCTCCTCGGCGTTGAGCCGCTTGTAGCGGGGGCTGATCTCGGGGAGCCGTTCCAGATCGGTCCGCAGGGAGGTGAGCAGTTCCTCGGTGGCGCCTGTGTAGCGGATGGAGTTGGAGAGCTGGCCGCGGAGCTGGTCGATCAGTCCCAGCGCGTCGGTGATGCCGTGCTCGTGCTGGAGGATCAGCACCTCGCGGGTGACCTGCGGAGTGACATTGGGATTGCCGTCGCGGTCGCCGCCGATCCAGGTGCCGAAGGTGAGCGGGCGGGTGCCCGGCGGCAGTTCGACGCCGACGCGCTCCAGCTCGCCGACGAGGTCCTCCAGGACGTCGCCGACGGCGCCGACGTGCAGCTCGTCCAGGTAGTAGATGGCGTTGCGCGCCTCGTCGACGGGCTCGGGCCGTACGACGCGGAGTTCGTCGGTCTGCCAGATCAGGTCGATGGACTCGGCGAGCCGCAGATCGTGGCGGCGCCGGTCGGAGGCGATGACCGGTGCCTCCAGCAGTTCGGCGACGCGGCGGAGCTTGTTCAGTACGGAGCGGCGCGCGGCCTCGGTCGGGTGCGCGGTGAACACGGGCCGTACGTTGAGGTTCTTGACGGTTTCGCGCAGATGGTCCGGATCGGCGTCCTTGAGCCGGTCGGCCGTACGGGCCAGCAGCCCGCCCTCGGCCGCGCGCCGTTCGCGCATCTCCCGGCCG
The DNA here is from genome assembly GCF_900091995.1 of Streptomyces sp. MnatMP-M17. Classification (GTDB taxonomy): domain Bacteria; phylum Actinomycetota; class Actinomycetes; order Streptomycetales; family Streptomycetaceae; genus Streptomyces. Next base: position 8,746 of record NZ_FMDK01000040.1, on the reverse strand, counting down.
CGGTGGACCTGTTCGGTGACATTGGCGAGATGGAAGTAGGTGGAGAAGGCGCGTACCAGTTTGGCCGCGGTCTCCAGGTCGGTGTCGCCGAGGAGTTCGGCCGCGGCCTCGCCGTTCTCGCGCGTCAACGCGCGTACACGCTCGACCAGGTCGAGAAGCTCCGGGCCTTCCTGGCGTACGAGTGTCTCGCCCAGCAGGTCACCTAGACGGCGGATGTCTGAGCGCAGTTCCGCGCTGGCGGACGGTGTCACCGCGCTGGCGGATGAGGTCTGGTCGGCACTGCTCACAGGTGCGGCTCCTTGCAGTGTTTGAGCACGTCTGGAGGGTTCTGGAGACTTTGCGGACCGCGCTGTCCGACGACCACAAGGATAGGTGTCCTTCGCTTGGTGTTATCCACAGGCCTCTTGTCGCGGCGTTCGGCGCTGCCATACTTACGATGCCGTAGGTTACGCACCCGTATCGAGGTTTCCGCTCCAGTTCCGCCCCATTCCTCACCCCAGGCCCATTCCTCACCCCAGGGGACCCCCAATGACCACACCCCCCGATGTGATCGAAGATTCCTCCCTTCCTCTCCAGCCCGCCGACGGCGCCCCGCTGCCCTCCGCCACGCTCGGCGGGGACAACAAGGGGACCATCGAGCAGATCGCTCTGCTGCTCTTCATCGCCATCCCTTTTCTCGCCCTGCTCGCGGCGGTGCCGCTGGCCTGGATGTGGGGAGGGGTGAGCTGGCTCGATCTGGGCCTGATGGTGGTCATGTACTACATCGGCTGCCATGGCGTCACGATCGGCTATCACCGTTACTTCACGCATGGTTCCTTCAAGGCGAGCCGCCCGCTGCGGATCGCGCTCGCCGTGGCCGGTTCACTCGCCGTGGAGGGCCCGCTGGTCCGCTGGGTGGCGGACCACCGCAAGCATCACAAGTACTCGGACGCCGAGGGTGATCCCCACTCGCCCTGGCGCTTCGGCGAGACGCTGCCGGCCCTGCTCAAAGGGCTGTGGTGGGCACATATCGGCTGGCTGTTCGACGAGGAGCAGACACCGCAGCACAAGTACGCGCCTGATCTGATCAAGGATCCGGCCATCCGCTCGATCTCCCGGCAGTTCGCTCTGTGGACGGTCGTCTCGCTGGCTCTTCCGCCGCTGGTCGGCGGGCTGGTGACGATGTCCTGGTGGGGCGCCTTCACGGCGTTCTTCTGGGGCTCACTGGTCCGGGTGGCGCTGCTGCACCATGTCACCTGGTCGATCAATTCGATCTGTCACGCGGTCGGCAAGCGTCCCTTCAAGTCGCGTGACCGTTCGGGCAATGTGTGGTGGCTCGCGGTCCTGTCCTGCGGCGAGTCGTGGCACAACCTGCACCACGCGGACCCGACCAGCGCGCGGCACGGTGTGCTCCGGGGCCAGGTCGATTCCAGTGCCAGGATCATCCGCTGGTTCGAGCTGCTGGGCTGGGCGTCGGACGTGCGCTGGCCCAGCGCCTCCCGTGTGGACTCCCGCCGCAAGAACGCACCTGCCAAGGCATGATGGGCAGCGTGGCGATCGACGGCAGTACCAGCAAGCAGGCCAGCACCGAGAAGGGCCGGACCACCGGGAGCCGACGCGCCCGCCGAGTCCGGATGACCGGTGCGGAACGCCGTGAGCAGCTGCTGGACATCGGCCGTACGGTCTTCGCCGAGAAAGGCTTCGAGGCCACGTCGGTGGAGGAGATCGCGGCGAAGGCCGGCGTGTCCAAGCCCGTCGTGTACGAGCACTTCGGCGGCAAGGAAGGGCTGTACGCGGTGGTCGTGGACCGCGAGATGCGTCAGCTCCTGGACATGGTGACCGGTGCGCTGACCGCCGGGCACCCTCGTGAGTTGCTGGAACAGGCCGCGTTCGCGCTGCTCGACTATATCGAGACATATACGGACGGCTTCCGCATCCTGGTCCGTGACTCCCCGGTCGCGCAGTCCACGGGCACCTTCGCCTCGCTGATCAGTGATATCGCCACTCAGGTCGAGGACATCCTCGGTATGGAGTTCAAGGCACGCGGCTTCGACCCGAAGCTGGCGCCGCTGTACGCGCAGGCGCTGGTGGGCATGGTGGCGCTGACAGGCCAGTGGTGGGTGGACGCGCGGCGGCCGAAGAAGGCGGAAGTAGCGGCCCACCTGGTGAACCTGGCCTGGCACGGCCTGGAAAACCTGGAACCGAGACCGCGCCTGATAGGCCACCGCAGGGCGTGAGCGGGGGGGCGCGGCGCATCAGCCGTTGTGGGTGTGGTCACTCATTGTGATGACGATGTCCGAATCCACCGCTACGGTGGAGAAGCAGGACTCAGTATTCCGTCCATGGGAGGAATCATGACCGCCGAGCCAGTCAAGGCCGCACACCAGTGGCCTGTGCCCCCGCAGGACGGCTACACCGTGGACGATCTGTTCACCCTGCCGGGACTCCCGCCTCATACCGAGTTGATCGACGGGAGCCTTGTCTTCGTGAGTCCGCAGCGGCGTTTTCACGGCCGAATGATCGATGTACTGGTGACGGGGTTGCGCCGTACCCTGCCACCGGAACTGGACGTCGAACGGGAGATGACGGTGGTCCTGGACCGCCGCAACGGCCCCGAACCAGATGTCTCGGTCATCCGGATGGACGCGGTCACGGACATGGAGCAGACCCGTTACGAGGCAGAGGATGTCCTACTCGCCGTAGAAGTGGTCTCGCCCGACTCCGAGTCCCGTGACCGTGAAAGCAAGCCCCGGAAGTACGCCGCGGCAGGTATCCCGAACTTCTGGCTGGTCGAGGTCGCAGGTGCGGACCGGCACCCCGTCGTACGTGTCTACGAACTGGACCCGCTGTCCAAGACGTACGCGCTGACGGGGATCCACCACGACCGTCTCAAGACCGGAGTCCCGTTCACGATCGACATCGACATCACTCTGGAAGCGCTGAAACGCCCCCGACCCTGACCTCGCCGACGGGCTTGCGGGCCACTGCGAAGATGCGGCGGAAGGGGAAGACCGTGCCGGAGGGGGTCGGGGGGTAGGCATTGCGGAGGAGTGCACGGTATTCGGTGGTGAACTCCTCCGCCGCCTGCTCGTCGCCGTCGAGCGCGGTGAGGACCGGGCGTAGTGCCGTGCCCTTCACCCAGTCGAAGACCGGGTCCTCCCCGGTGAGCTGCTGGATGTACGTCGTCTCCCAGACGTCAGCCGCGCAGCCGAGGGCGGTCAGGCGCGCGAGGTAGTCGGCGGGGTCCAGGACAGTGTTGGCGGGGCGGTCGGGGCCGCCGCCGAGCCGGTCGCGCCAGCGCGGGGACGCGCAGAGTTCGGCGAGCAGTGCGTGGCTGGGCGACGTGAAGTTGCCGGGGACCTGGAAGGCGAAGGTACCGCCGGGCGCGAGGCCGTCGATCCAGGCCGCGAACGAGCCCGCGTGGCCGGGCACCCACTGGAGGGCGGCGTTGGAGACGATCAGTCCGTACGGTTCGCCGGGCGCCCAGCGCGCGAGGTCGGCGGTCCGGAAGTCCATCGCTCCGCTGCCCGGGGTGGGTCCGGCGTACTGCTCGCGGGCCCGGTCGAGCATCTCGGGCGAGTTGTCGAAGCCGGTGATACGAGCGGCCGGCCAGCGTTCGGCGATCAGCGCGGTGACATTGCCGGGGCCGCAACCGAGGTCGGCGATCGCGAGCGGCCCGGTTCCGGCGCCGTCGGCGCCCGGCGGGTCGGGGATACGGGCCAGCAGGTCCAGGAACGGGCGGCTGCGGAGGCCGGAGTGCCGGAGGTACTGGGCCGGGTCCCAGATCGGTGCGGACGGTGCGGAGTGCATGGTCGGGCCCCTGTCACGGTCGCGGAACGGTCCGCCGGAGCCGGCTCGCGGGCTGCCCCAGGCGGTCGTACCCCAGCCTGCACCGCCAGATGTCTTGACGTCAAGAGACTTCATGTCGAGGGACCCTCTACACTGATCGTCATGGAGGACGAGGTCGACCGACTGGTAGCGGCATGGCGCCGAGAGCGCCCCGACCTCGACGTGGAACCGCTCGAGGTCCTCAGCCGTGTCAGCAGGCTGGCCCGCCATCTCGACCGCGCGCGCCGGATCGCGTTCTCGGAGCACGCCCTGGAGCCGTGGGAGTTCGACGTACTGACCTCGCTGCGGCGCGCGGGCGACCCGTATCAGCTCTCTCCCGGACAGTTGCTGACCCAGACCTTGGTCACCTCCGGCACGATGACGAACCGTATCGACCGGCTGGCCCAGAAGGGCCTGGTCGAGCGGCTGCCCGATCCCAGCGACCGGCGCGGAGTGCTGGTCCGGCTGACCGCGGAGGGCCGCGACCGCGCGGACCAGGCGCTCGCCGGGCTGCTGGCCCAGGAACGCGCGATCCTCGCGGAGCTGTCCCGCGCGCAGCGGGCCGAACTGGCGGGACTGCTCCGGCAGTTGACGGCGCCGTTCGACAACGTCCCCAGCTAGGACCTGGACCAGGTCAGCCGACCTTGAGCAGCAGTTCGGCGAGCTCGGCCGGCATGGTGATCATGCAGTCGTGGCCGGTCGGCAATTCCCATACCTGAGCCGGCGTCCCGTTGGGCTGTATCGCCGGGACGGGCCGTCGGACAATGCCTTCCGGCTCGCCGACAACGCAGTGGATGTGCGTCCGCGGGATCGTGTTCACGGCCGGGTTGTCCAGTCGGACCGGTTGCTGGAGGCAGCGCACCGACTGATCCGACAGCATCGTGCGCAGCCAGGCGACGTCCGCCGGGTCGGTGACTCCGAACAGGCCCGAGGGCGGCGGCAACTCGGGGAGCGGCGGAACCCGCCAGCCGGTGTCGGACTTCGCGGCGAGGTCGATCAGGACCTGGGTCACGGGCATGACATCGGCCGCGCTCTCGCCGTCCTCCGGGACCATCGCGTCCAGGTAGACCAGACGTGCGATCCGCTCCGGAACCTGGTTGGCCACGGACGAGATGACCAGCCCGGCGTAGCTGTGTCCCACGAGTACCACCTCGGTGAGGTCTTCCTCGGTGATCAGCCTGACGATGTCGTCGACGTGCGTGTCGAGCCCCACCTCGCGGCTGAGCAGATGCGCCTTGTCGCCGTGGCCGGTCAGCGACGGCGCGACCACGCGGTGTCCGGACGGTCGCGCCGACGCCAGCAGCGGGACCACCCGCTCCCAGCACTGTCCGCTGTGCCAGGCGCCGTGTACCAGCAGATACGTTGACATGGTTTCGCTCCTTGCTGTGCTTGCTGTGCTTGTCCGTGTTGCGTGGGCCGGGCCGCCGACGGGCCGCTGACCAGGCCGTTGACCACGCTGCCGCCCGGACTCCGGCCCAGCCAGGGCCCCCACGGTCCTGGGGGTGACAGGACCAGGCACGCGCGCAGCCGCGCAAATTACAGTGAAAAGATGACCGACGAACCGAACCTGCTGGGCGAGTACGTGCGCGCCCGCCGCGAACTCGTCACTCCTGAACAGGTCGGTATCCCCGTTCTGGGCGTACGGCGCGTGCCGGGCCTGCGCCGGGAAGAGGTCGCGATGCTCGCCGGCATCAGCGCCGACTACTACCTGCGCCTGGAGCAGGGCCGCGACCGCAACCCTTCCGTACAGGTCCTTGAGTCCCTCGCCCGTGTGCTGCGGCTCGACGACGACGCGACGGCGCACCTGCTGCGCCTCGGCGCCGACAAACCTCGACGGCAACGGCGTCGGCCCCGGAAGGAGACCGTCCCTCCGGGCATCGCCAAGCTCGTCGCCGCGCTCCCGCTGCCCGCGCTGGTCGAGGGCCGCTACTTCGACGTCCTCGCCGCCAACGCCTTGGCGACCGCTCTGTCACCGCGCCTCGCGGCGGGAGGCAACCGCCTGCGGGATCTGTTCCTCGACCCCGCCGAGCAGGCCCTCTACCCGGACTGGGAGAACGCCACCGCGGGCATGGTCGCCGGCTTCCGCGAGTCCGTCGGCACCGACACGGACGATCCCCGATTCATCGAGCTCGTCGGCGAACTCTCCCTCGTCAGCCCGCGCTTCAGCCGGCTCTGGGCCCGCCATGACGTAGAGGCGTGCGAAGGCACACCCAAGCAGATCGACCACCCGCAGGTCGGTGGCCTGCGGCTGAACCGGGAGAGGCTGGGCATCAGCGGCACGGCGGGCCAGACTCTTGTCGTCTACCACCCGGACCCCGGCACCGACGACGCCGACAAACTGGCGCTCCTCGCCTCCGCCATGCGGACACCGGCCGCGTCTCAAGGCGGTGAGTCCGTCCGCCACGGCGCGGAGTGAGTCCTGGCCGGGTCCGGTACGTACCGCCGCAACCGTACGCACACCGGCGTCGGCGCCTTCACCGGACGAGCAGGCGGATTTCCGCGCCCGCCCGCCCGTCCGTCCGCCCGTCCGACGATCGCCAGTTCGGCAGCGTGCCGGCGGCGGCCGGACGCCGTCGGTCAGCCTGTTGACGTGGCGGGCTGGGCCGCCAGGCTCACCGGGCCCACACCGGCCCTGCGCGCCAGTGCCACGGCGGCCAGCGTCGAGTGCACGCCCAGCTTCCCCAGCACGTTCTGCATATGCGTGCGAACGGTGTGCGGAGAGAGGAAGAGCCGCTCGGCGACGGCCTTGCGGCCCAGGCCCGCGACCATGCACCGCAGCACCTCGCGCTCGCGCGGAGTGAGCGACTCGACCAGCCGTTCGCTCTCCGTACGGTGCTTGCGCGCGGCCGTCAGCTCCCGCAGCACGCCCGTGAGCAGGGCGGGCGGCAGATGCGTCTCGTCCCGCAGGACGCCGCGCATCACGGCGAGCAGCCGTTGGAGCGAACAGTCCTTCGCGACCCAGCCGGACGCGCCCGCCTGGAGCGCCAGCGCGGCGCGGCGCGGATCGTCCTTCTCGGCGAGCACGACCGTACGGACGGACGGCTGGCCGGAGCGGACTCCGGCGACCAGCGAGATACCGTCGACCGGCACCGCCTCACCGTCGTCCGGCACGGCGCGCGCGACAGGCACCTGAACCGGTCCCGCAGCCGTGCTTCCGGCCGCTCCCGCGACCGTGCCGAGGTCGGCGTCGACGAGCATCACATCGAATCTGCGCCCTTCGGCCGCTCCCCGATCCAGACAGCGCAGCGCGGCAGGACCACTGCCTGCCGCCGCGACGTCCACATCGGGCTCGGCCGCGAGCGCGGCGGCGAGCGACTCGGCGAAGATGCGGTGGTCGTCCACCACCAGAACCCGGATACGTACCAATGGACACCCCCTGAAAGGCGGGGAGCGGACAGCGCGGGCACGGCGCCCGGTGTGCGGTGGTACGTCAGTGGCACGGCCGCCGCCGTGTGTTGACCGCTACCCCACCCCGGGCGTCGTACCCGACTTGACTCCACCCCTGATCAGCACCGGCCCCCACCGGTGCTGTGCATCAGCGTACGGCCGTCGGCCCGGAGCGGAAGGAATTTGACAGAACTCGTCGGCCGGTCTGTACAGGATGGGCTTCAGGCGTCCTTCTACGACAGCCGGTCAGGACAGCCGGTGTGCGCCGGTGGAAGGGATGGCCGGGAAGGTGCGTGGGGGCGTGAAGCCTGAGGTTGTGAAGGCTTCGGTGATCGCCTTGGTGATGGCTTCCGTGTCGGGCTCCTCGGCCAGGACGATCGCGGAGCCGCCGAAGCCACCGCCCGTCATGCGGGCGCCCAGGGCGCCGGAGGTGACGGCTGTGGTGACCGCCAGGTCGAGTTCCGGGCAGGAGACGCGCAGGTCGTCGCGGAGCGAGGCGTGGCCCTCGGTCAGGACGGGACCGACCGCGCGGAGGTCGCCCGCGTCCAGCAGCGCGATGGTCCGCTCGACGCGGTGGTCGTCGCTCACCACATGGCGGACACAGCGGCGGACCTCCTCGCTCTGTCCGGCTGCGGCCAGCCGGTCCAGCGCCGCGGGCAGATGCGCGTACGGGATGTCGCGCAGCGCGCGTACGCCGAGCGCCCGCGCGCCCGTCTCGCACGCCGCGCGCCGCGCGGCGTACGCGCCTTCGCCCAGCGCGTGCTTCACGCGGGTGTCCACGACCAGCAGCCGGAGCCCTTGGGCGGCCAGATCGAACGGCACCTGGCGCTGGGAGAGATCACGGGTGTCCAGATACAGCGCGTGGCCGTCGGTGCAGCACGCCGAGGCCATCTGGTCCATGATTCCGCACGGCACGCCCACGAACGCGTTCTCGGCGCGCTGCGCGAGCACCGCCAGTTCGGGCCGCGTCAGGCCGAGACCGTACAGATCGTTCAGGGCGAGCGCGGTGACGACCTCCAGCGCGGCCGAGGACGACAGTCCCGCGCCGGTCGGCACGGTCGAGGCGAGATGGATGTCGGCGCCGGTCACCGGATGCCCGGCCGCGCGCAGCGCCCAGACGACACCGGCCGGATAGGCGGCCCAGCCGGTGTCGGAGCGCGGTTCGAGAGCGGCGATGTCGAGCTGGACCACGCCCTGGGCGACATCGGCGGAGTGCAGCCGCAGGATCTGGTCCGTACGGCGGGAGACCGCGGCGACCGCGCGGTGCGGCAGCGCCAGCGGCATCACGAAACCGTCGTTGAAGTCGGTGTACTCACCGATCAGATTCACCCGGCCGGGAGCCGCCCACACGCCCTCGGGCCCGGCTCCGTACAGCCGCCGGAACTCCTCGGCCACCCGGAACTCCTCGGCCACGGCGCCAACGGTTTCGCTCACTCCTGGGTCTCCCTCATTCGGTCCCGCTCATTCGTGGATCGCCTCGGTCTCCCCGCGCCGTGCGAACGCCCACGCGTCCGCCACGATGCCCGCCAGATCGGCGCGGCTCCCCCGCCCG
>NZ_FMDK01000746.1 GCF_900091995.1 Streptomyces sp. MnatMP-M17 | reverse complement strand
GAGCTGTCCCGTGAGCGCGCCCGCGCCCGCGCTCACCGTGCGGCCGGTCCGTCCGCCACGGCCGCCACCGCCACGGCCGCCGGGAGCCGTCGCCGTGGTGCCTTCCAGCGCTCCTCTCGCCGCCTTGCGCAGCACCTTCAGCATCCGCGCCGAGCCCTTGACCCGGGCGACGGCCGGTTCGTCGTACGCCGTGGCCTCCGCGCCGTCGACCAGCGAGCCGACCGCGCGGATCGCGACCTGGCCCTCCTCGCCCAGCGACGGAAGCACGCCTTCCGTGTACGCGACCAGCAGCGGCGTCGGTGAGACGACCAGGATGCCGCCGGCGTACCGCCGCCGGTCCTGGTAGAGCAGATACGCGGCGCGGTGCAGCGCCACCGCCGTCTTGCCGGTGCCGGGACCGCCCGACACCTCCGTGACGGACGCGGCCGGCGCCCGGATCACAAGGTCCTGCTCCGCCTGGATCGAGGAGACGATGTCCCGCATCGTGTGGCTACGCGCCTGTCCGAGCGCGGCCATCAGCGCGCCGTCGCCGATGACCGGCAGCGCCGCGCCGTCCAGCGACGCGGTCAGCTCCGGACGCATCAGATCGTCCTCGACACCGAGCACCTTGCGGCCCTTGGACCGGATCACCCTGCGCCGTACCACCCGGCCGGGATCGACCGGTGTGGAGCGGTAGAAGGGTGCGGCGGCCGGCGCGCGCCAGTCGATGACCAGCGGCGAGTAGTCGGAGTCCAGGACGCCGATCCGGCCGATGTGCAGCGTCTCGGCGATATCGGCCGTACGGTCCGGCCTGATGGCGTCATCGGCCGGTTCGACCGAGGTGTACGCGCCGTCCGGGCCCTTCTGGCCGTCCTTGCCGGGCAGCAGATCGATCCGTCCGAAGAGGAAGTCCTCGAACTCGTTGTTGAGCCGGTTGAGATGGATCCCCGCCCGGAAGACCTGGGCGTCGCGCTCGGCGAGCGCGCCCGGTGTGCCGACCTGCCCCCGTTTGGCGGCGTCGTGCATGAGGAACTCCGCCTCGTGGATCTTCTCCTCCAGGCGGCGGTACACCTGGTCCAGATGGCGCTGTTCGCCGTCGATCTCACGGTCGCGGACGGAGTCGTGCCCCGTGTCGCATACCGGATCGACGGCCGGTCCAGCGGATTGAACAGCGGCATCCTGCGCGGCCACCGGGGCCCCCTTCATAACGTGCGTCGGGCAGCCGTCAACCGTACGCGAAGGGGGGCCGGTATGTCAGGCGTCGACCTCCACCAGTCGCTCGCCGTCGAACGTACGGACCTCGAAGTGATCGATGTCGTTGCTGTCCATGGCCGTGCCGCCGTGGACGTACAGCGGGCTCTTGGAGACCTTGTTCGGGCTGTCGGCGATGCCGTATCCCCACTTCGGCACCGACCAGGAGGTGACGACCTCCTCCTCGCCCGTCTTGGACACGGCGACCAGACTGCACTTGAGCGGACCCTTCACATTCTTGAGCTCCAGGACCGTGTGCGTGCCCCAGCCCTTCGGCTCCATGCCGATCGTCGCGCTGACCTTGGTCGTGGCGTCCGTCGCCCAGACCTTGTCCGGCATGTGGTTGAAGAAGGCGTCCTCGGCCGGGCTGGTGGGATGCGGGTCTCCGGCCTGGTTGCTCGTCCCGCCGTCGCCTCCGGCGGCGGTGACGGCCACCACGGGACCGCCGATGATCAGCGCCGCCGCGGCGGCGACCAGATACATCCCGCGGCGCCTGCGCTGGGCGCGCTTGGCCGCGACCTCGTCCACCAGCCGCCCGAGGAGCTGCGGGCTCGGCTGTACGGAGACGGACGGTGTCGGCAGCTCCGCCAGCGGCACCACGGGCGCCAGTGAGCCGAGCGTGCCGGGCGCGCCGAGGGAGCCGGGCCCGGCGAACGGGGCCGGGCTGTCGGCCAGCATGGCCAGCATCGGCTCCATCCCGGAGAACTCCTCCAGGTTGACGGCGCAGATACGGCAGCCGGCCAGATGCGCCTCGAAGGCGGTGGCCTCGGCGTCGTCGAGAATGCCGAGGACATACGCGCCGACGGCTTCGTGCACAGTACTTTCGTCGCCCAGTCCGTACTGCTCATGCGTGGTCATGCCGAGACCCCCCTCTCCTCCAGCGCGAGCTTCATGGAACGCAGCGCGTAGAACACCCGTGAACGCACCGTGCCGCTGGGTATGCCGAGCGTCTCGGCGGCCTCGTTGACCGTGCGCCCCTTGAAGTACGTCTCCACCAGGACTTCCCGGTGAGCGGGGGTCAAATCATCGAGCGCATCAGAGAGCGTCATCAGCCACAACGCCTTGTCGATCTCGTCCTCCGCGGGCATGACCTCCAGCGGCGACGGGTCGACCTCCTGCGGCCGGGCCTGCCGGCTGCGGTGACCGTCGATGACGATACGCCGGGCGACCGTCACCAGCCAGGGTCGGACAGAGCCGGTCGCCCGGTTGAGCTGGCCGGCGTTCTTCCAGGCACGGATGAGCGTTTCCTGCACGACATCCTCGGCCCGCTGACGGTCGCCCGCGACCAGACGCAGTACATAGGCGAGCAGCGGTCCCGCGTGCTCCCGGTAGAGGGCTCGCATCAACTCCTCGTCGGGGACGGAGACATTGGTGCGCGGTACCTCGCTCCGGTGCCGGGCCCGGTGAGGTCGGTCTTCGGCCACGGCCGCATCCTTGCGCACCTGAACCTCCCGGTCGAGACCTTGATGGCTGCTTCTCCCTCATCACTACGGACGCCCGCGTGCGGTCACTCAACGGGACCGGAAAAACTTTCAAGATCTTTTACGGCGAAGGCTGGGCGACCTGGGACGGGTTCGCCCCGGTCCGGGACCCATGCGGAATCCATGGAGAAGCCGCGCAGGAGGTGTGTGGGCTCTGCATGGAATCTGTGCGCCGTCTGTGTTCACACCGTGCGGAGTTGGCTGAAAATCGCGTTTGGCGGACCGGAAGCCGCTCGGCGGCCCGGACGGAGCGGCTCAGGCGCGGCCTCAGGCCCGGGAGAGTGCCGCCCTGCGGCGGTGCCTGGCCACCCGTTCGCGGTTGCCGCAGACCTCGCTGGAGCACCAGCGGCGCCGCCGCCCTCGTGAGGTGTCCAGATAGACGCGCCCGCAGGTGTCACCTTCGCACTGCCGAAGCCTGGCCCGTGCCGCGGGATCGGTGAGCAGCTCCACCGCGTCCCTGGCCACGGCCGCCAGCAGCGCGCCGCACTCGGGCTCGGCGCTCAGCGCCCGTACGAGCGCGCCGTCCTCGTCCCGTACGGCCCTGATCCCGGGCGGCGCCACCGCGGCCAGCGCGTTGACCTGCTCCAGGGCGTCCGCCGCGTCCCGGCCGTCGATCTGGGCCCGTACCAACTGCCCGACGCCGTCGCGCAGTTCGGCGAAGGACCGGACCCAGCAGGCGTCCACGGCCCGCAGCGGAGTCCCTTTCGGCACCAGCCCGGCGCCGACCAGCCATCTGCGGAGCGACACGGCGCCGTCGAGCTGCTCCCATCCTCTGGAGGTCGGCTCCGCCGTGGCCACCAGATCCAGGCAGACGCGCCCGGAGTCGAACCGCCACTCGTACGAGCTCATGCCCGCCGTCATGTGCCTGTCACCGCCTCGGGTTCACCGGTCGGGTGCGTTCCCTCTCAGAGTGCCTGCCCCCGAACGCGGCCGGAACCCCTGCTACCGGCAGGGAACCCAAGGAGCTCAGTTCGGCGGGCCGTTGTGCAGGATGCGCTGGAAGAGATGATGGTCCCGCCACTCTCCGTCGATATGAAGATAGAGCGGCGCGGTCCCGAACAGCTCGAAACCGCATTTGCGCAGCACCCGCTGTGAGGCCGCGTTGGCGGGCAGCGTGCCCGCCTCGACGCGGTGCAGGCCCAGCTCGTCGCGGGCCGCGCGGCAGACCTCCTCGACGGTGCGGGTGGCGAGGCCGCGGTTGAGATACGCCGCGTCGATCCAGTAGCCGAGGATCGCGCTGCGGAAGGCGCCGAGAGCGATGTTCGACAGCGTCGCCTCACCGACGACGCGCGTACCGTCGGCGAGCAGCCAGCGGCGCGCCGAGGGATCGGCGAGCCGGTCGGCCTGGAACCGCGCGGTGAAGTAGTCCGCGGGACGGTACGGCTCCCAGGGACGCAGATGGTCGCGGTTGCGGACCAGCGCCTCGACGACGTGTTCGGCGTCGTCCGGGCTCGAAGGTCTGAGGCGGATGGAGGAGTGGAGCACCATTCCCCGTACGGTACCGACGGCACCGCGAAGTACCAGAGGGCCTCACGGACAACACCGTAGCCATCCGTGTCCGGGGACCATAGCCGGATCGCGCGTTCCGGCACCGCCCGTAGGCGCGCTCCCGCTCAGCCTGTCACCGGGCCCGGCTCGCCTGTCCGCTCGCACGCCGGCTCACACGCCCGCTCACGCGTCCGCGTACTTCGCGTCGGCCGCCGGGTCCAGCGCCAGCCGGTAGCCGCGTTTGACCACGGTGTGGATCAGCTTGGGCTCGCCCAGCGCCGTCC
>NZ_FMDK01000347.1 GCF_900091995.1 Streptomyces sp. MnatMP-M17 | reverse complement strand
GGCGGCCGACCGGCGCCCGCCAATGCCGAGGAGGCATACGAGCTGGCTGCGCCCGGAAGCCCGGTCGTCCTCGAATGGAAGTCCCCGGAACTGACCCTTCGCCTTCGCTGCCTGCGCACCACCGGTGGCATCACCGACACCCTGGGCATCGACCCCAAAGCGCGCCCGAGGGGAAAGGCCCTGGAGACAGGCATCAACACTCGGCGGAAGGCGGCCGAGGAGTTCCTCACCAAAGATGGCGCCGACCCGCTCTGCCCTGGCTTCGCACTCGTGGAGATCGACCGCCGTCAGGACTTCGCCCACCGCCTGGACGACCCCAAGTACGCCCTCCGCCTGGGCTGCGCGGATGCGGGCGTGCTCACACAGTTCGCTCTCGTCCCCAAGAAGGCCAAGGGGCACAACACCGAGAAGAACCTCTTGCACCGGGTCCACTCAGGATGGGAGGACGCCCTGCGCCAGTACGGCGTGCGCGTCCTGCCCGAGCACACGCTCGGCGAGGCGCTTCCCGAGGACCTGCGCTACGTCGCCACGTACATGGTCAAGCGACGCAAGGACGGACCCACACGGCTTCCCCGCCACACCCCGGTGGCCGTCATGGTGACACCGCTTGCACCGGGCAGCGGCCTGGCCGCGGTCGCTGGCTGGGACGAGCGGACGGGACGCTGGATTCCCTACCCACGCTTCCTCCTCGGCCTGGTCAAGACGGCCGAGATTCCTGAGGTGAGCGAACCCGCCGGGGCCGACACCGCCCCGGTCTCTGAAGCCTCTGCCTTCGTGCCCCGACAGCGTTCGAAGTACCGCATTTGGCACCAGAACATGGATCAGCAGCGCAAGGCCACCGCTCGCTACCTCCAGAAGATGATCCGTTCCCTCCGCGGCCGACCGACCGTCCTGCTGACTCATTCCCAGAACAGTCGGCTGCACTGGCCATGGCTTCAGGACGGCCAAACCGAACGAGACCTGATCAAGACCGGACACGCGCAGCCGGTCGGACTCGACCCCGACCTCCGGCTGGTCCGCGTACGCACCGCAGTAGGCCGGGAGACCCCCCAGTGGTGGGGTAACGCGGCTCCTGGCGAGGTTAACGGCCTGCCCCAGGGACTGTGGACGGAAGACGAAGACGCGATCCGGTCCTCGGGGCGGATCTTCTACAGCACCACTCCCAAGGCGGGCACCTTCCGGGACTCCGCCGTCGAGGCAGACAAGATCGCTCCCCGCCCTCTGCGCCAGGGACCCAACAAGGGCAAACCCACCATCGACACGCACATCCCCGCCTGGAACCCCGGGCTGGTGGAAATCGCGGTCTTGGGCTGCCACCTGAACGCCGGCGACTCGCCCGAAGCCCTTGCCCTTGCCGTGCACCAGCTCCGCCAGGCCCCCGACTACCTGGACGCACTCTCACTGCCACTACCCCTACACCTCGCGAGCCTCGCCCAGCACTACGTTCTGCCCACAGTCGCCGAGGGAGAGGACGAGTCTGTGGAGGAGCCGGCTGCTGACAAGACGGAGAGCACCGTCGATGGGCAGCGTGTAGTCGCGGCGCTGGGTTTGATCACTGAGGAGGCAGACACCGAACCGGCAGACGTGGATCCGGAATACGCGGAGGACCCTGGTCTCGCTCAAGCCCCTGAGGACGAGCAGCTCGCGTTGTTCTCATGAAGGAACGGGCAGAGTCGGAATGAGAGGGCCGTGCTCTGCCCGGTGACATCGATTCAGAATACGTGCGCAGGCTTCGGGGGCCACCACCCGCCCACGGCAGCAGACTCTGCTGCCGTCCATCCGGATGTCGACGGTCACGTATTTCCCCGTTGGCAGCGTCAGTTTCCCCAGCCAAACGTTTGGGCCCGATGCCCTCGTAGCGGCCCCTGTCAGCGCCTTCTGCCAGCATGCTGCCGTGACAACCACATCACCTGATAAGCGCCCTGACGAGACCGCCTTGGAGTTCCTGCGCTCCGCATTCGAGCCGGAGTGGCGTGAGCCGGCACTCGGACACGAAGCCGTCTTGGCGTGGGAATCCGAGCACGGGGTCGTCCTTCCGGAGCCGTACCGGAGCCTGGTCGCCGAGATCGCCAACGGGTCACCCCTCGGGCCACCGGAAGACGGCGGTCTCCTGCCTCTCTGCTGGCTCCCACCGGACTGGCCCGACCAGGGGGACCGGAACCCCGCCGCCTTGTTCCCGCTCCAGGAGACCTGGGCTTGGGAAGGCGAGCCCACCGGCGAAGACCACTACGAGCGCGTCGCCGAGGTCTACAACCATGGCTCCATCGTGCTCGGCACCGACGATGGACTCTCCTATTGGGTCCTCGTCGTGACTGGCCCCCAACGAGGCAAGGCCTGGCTCGTCAGCGACGTCGGCGGTTACCCGTATCCCCTGCCAGAAGCGCTCGGCTTCCTGGAGTGGGTGCAGTACTGGCACGCCGGCGACGGCTGGTGGGACTGAACGTAACCGCTGAGCCCAATGCACCACGAGGGCTTTGGGACCGAACGTTTGGCTGGGGAAGCTGACTCTGTCAATGGGGAATTACGTGAAGTTCCACACCGGATTCGAGAGCAACGCCGCGTATTCCGCCGCGAGTTCATCGCGGGCTTCCTTTGATGTGCCCAGTTCGCGCCACGAGCGACCGAATGGAACCAGCTTGTTGATCCCCTTTGAGCCCTTAGGGCGGCCTGCCATCTGCTCGTGTGCCGAGGTTTTCGTAACGTACTCATCGGGGTAACGGATCTGACGTGCAAAACCCTCATGCAACGGCTGTTGTGGCGGCCCGCCTACGTTTGGACCGGAGAGCGCTGAGGGCTGTGGACTACCTGCGCGTCTCCACGGAGGAGCAGGTCAAGGGCTACGGCATCGCGTACTCGGGTAAGAAGACGGGCGCGTACATCGGTCAAAGGGGCTGGGAACACGTTGGAACCTTCGTAGATGAGGGCGTCTCAGGGGCGCTGGAAGCCTATGAACGCCCGGATCTTCGGAAGCTGATGGAGGGTGCGCGGAAGACGCCGCGTCCCTTCGACATCGTCGTCGTCAACGAAGGTCGTGCTATCGGTCGTACCGGGCGCGCGTTTTGGAAGTGGGTCTGGGAACTCCAGGAGATTGGTGTCTTCGTTGCCGTGGTCAAACGGGACTACGACAACAGCACTTCCGAGGGGGAGAGCAAGATGCGCAAGGATGCCGACTACGCCGAGGATGAACGGGACATCATCCGCGAGCGCACCCAAGGCGGGATCCAGGAGAAGGCAGAGGCTGGAGGATACGTCGGCGGCAAAGTGCCCTACGGGTACCACGTGGTCGATGGCCGCCTGGTGCTCGACGAGTGCCCCGACAACATAGACTGTGGGGCGAAGCGTGAGGCATGTGCCCTGCGCCGAGGGCGGTCGTTGTTCGTTGCGCTGCGTGACTGGGGCCAAGCGGCGGTCGCGCTGAACGGCGAGGGCTCTGCGAAGCGGGACGGCCAGCCGTGGGCTGGTCACAGTCTGCGTCAACAGGTGCTCAGCCCCATTGTGCTGGAGGCGCGGCAGGCGTTCCGGGGCTCAAACGGGGTGAAGCGCGATCACGACGGCCGGCCTGCGAACGGAGATCCAGTGATCATTCGTTTGCCACCTGTCTTCACCCCCGCCGAGGTCGCGGAGGTCAGGTCCGCCAGCAGGCATCCGATCCGCACGCCGCAGAAGGCCCGTGTCTACCCCCTCACCGGCCGCATCATCAGCCCCTGCGGCAAGTGCTACATCGGTGGCGGAACGATCGGCCGGGTTTCGGCGTACAGGTGTCAAGGGCGGAGCGAGGCATACGTCGGCGCGCCCACCTGCTCGTGCCCCTACCTGGCCGCCGACTCGGTCGAAGAACAGACGTGGCGACAGGTGAGGGCGTTCCTCAGCGACGCCGACAGACTCAAGGCCGCGGTGTGTGACCAGACCGGGGTGCGCGCTGGTCAGCGTGAAGGACTCGAGCAACGCAGAAAGGAACTCGACCGACAGATCAGGCCCCAGAGGCGGGCAGTCGCCATTGCCATCGGCGTAGCCGCGAAGGATGTCGCCGCGCGTGACCTGTCTCTGGCGGAGTCGGAGAAGGCAGTGGAGCGGGCAATCGCACCTCTGCAGGCCGAACTCGACGTCTTGCTCGCGTCCAGGAGAAGGATGACTGTCCAACTGGCGGAAGCAGAGACGGCGCGAGTGAGATCCGCCCAACTTGTTGAGCTGGCGGCCATGGCACGCCGGACTCTGCACCATCTTCCGCTGGAAGAGCAGAAGGAGTTCCTAGCCGCAATCGACGCCAAGGTGACCCTCCTGGAGCCCTCTCGGCGCGGACGTAAGGGGCAACCGTGCGCACTGGCGGCATGGTTCGCCGAGAGGCAACTACCAGTCCCGCTGCTGAACGACGAGGGATGGGCAACGGTCGAGCCGATGATCACCCACAAGCCCCGGAGCGTCAGCCCCCGGCTGGTGATGACGGGAATCCTCTACAAGGTTCGCACAGGCACTCTCTGGAGCGACCTCCCGGCGCTCTTTGGCGAACCAGCGACTCTGCGGACCTACTCGGCCCGCTGGCGCCAATCCGGCTTTTGGGCAAACGCGATACAGGCCCTCGCGACTGTCGAGAGTACGGCGCTACCTGCACTGTCCGAGCTGCCCATGCGAATCGAGTGCACCATCGAGCCGCAGCGCCTACTGAACAACAGACAGATCGGGAACGCTGGGAAGGAATCGTCTTGGGGTGGCAGCACGGCTGATCTCTTCAATTTGCCAGTGAAGCTGGAGTGTTGACCTGTGGAAGTGCGTTGTGCGGTTGGATCGGGGACCAGCGTGCTGGGCCCCGGCCGAGTCCCTTGAAGAATGTGCAGAGCCCGAGTTTGGAGGAGGTAGTTCGTCCGGGCTGACCAGCAGGACATCGACCTCGCCCGCGGCCACCTCGTCCTGGATCGTGTCCCATTCCTCCGCGTTCGACGAGTTGATCGTCCGCGCCCTGATCCCGGCGCGGGCGGCGGCCTCCACCTGATTGCGCATCAGCGCGAGCAGCGGCGAGACGATCACGGTCGGGCCCGCGCCGCGCTCCCGCAGCAGCGAGGTCGCCACGAAATACACCGCGGACTTGCCCCATCCCGTCCGCTGGACCACCAGCGCTCTGCGTCTGTCGGCGACGAGCGCCTCGATGGCCCGCCACTGGTCCTCGCGCAGCCGGGCGGTGCCGGTGGTGTCACCGACGAGGCGGGCGAGTACGGAATCTGCCGAGGCCCGGAGAGCCGCGCGGTCTGCGTTGGTCATGCCCCCATGCAACCCGATGGCCCGGACAAAGCGCGAGTGAGGCCACCAGCCTGTGGATAACGTTATCCACAGGGGTCGCGGGATGTGGGCCGCTGCGGGACGGTCGAGCCATGAACAAGCACCATGAACCGACCGGATCCGCCGACCGCCAGCAGATCACCCTGCGCAGTCCCGCGGAACTCGCCGACGCCCTCCCGTACTTGCTCGGTTTCCATCCCACCGACTCCGTTGTCATGGTCGCACTCCACGGCGATAACGGGCGCTTCGGCGGGCGCCTCAGGCTCGGCATCCCGCGCTCGCCGCAGGAGTGGCCGCCGGTGGCCGAGCAGCTCGCCGAGTCTCTGATCGAAGGAAGCGTGCGGCGCGGGTCCCGCCCGGACGGCATCGTCGTCTTCCTCTGCCAGGATCCGGCGGAGGGCGGGACTGGCTGGCAGGTGATGGAGCGGCTCCGCCCGCTCGCGCAGGGTTTGCGCACCGCGTGCGGGAGCCTCGATGTGCCCGTGTACGAAGTGCTCTGTATCTCCGACGGCCGTTTCTGGTCCTACTGCTGTCCCGATGTCCGCTGCTGTCCGCCGGAGGGAACGGGGCTGGCCCTGCCCGGTACGTCGGTGATGGCCGCGGCGGCCACCTACGCCGGTGTCCAGGTGCGCGGATCGCTGCGCGAGATGGAGGCGCGCCTGTCGCCCTGGCAGACATCCGCCGCCGTGGACCAGGAGCGGGCGCTGGACCGGGCGGGCGCGGCCCTTGTGCCGAAGATCCTCGTCGGAGGCAGCCGGGAACAGGTCGGTGTGGAGACACTGCGGACGGCGCGCACGCTCATGAAGCGGCTCGGGGAGGCGCCGCGCAAGGGAGAAGCCGACATGGACGTGGAGGACGACCGGCTCATCAGCCATGACGAGGCAGCCGCCGTCATCCTCGGGCTCCAGGACCGGGAGACACGGGACCGGGCCGCGGAGTGGATGGAGGGCGCGCAGGCCGGGCCCGCCCTGCGGCTCTGGCGCGCTCTCTCCCGTCGCTGTGTCGGCCCGTACGCGGAACACGCGACCGCACCGCTCACCCTGGCCGGCTGGGTCGCCTGGTCCACCGGTGACGAGCCCGCCGCCCGGGTCGCTCTCGGCCTCGCCCTGCGCCTCGACCCGCGATATGTCTTCGCGCAACTGCTCCACCAGGCCTGCAACGAAGGACTCGATCCCGAGACGCTGCGCCGCTGTCTCCGCCAGGAGCGTGCCGCGCGCGCTCTGCCGGGCGCGCGCGGCAAGGAAGGGCGGCCCGCGCAGCGTTCGGCGCGACCGCCCGTGCCACGCAAGGCGCTGCCGCC
>NZ_FMDK01000660.1 GCF_900091995.1 Streptomyces sp. MnatMP-M17 | reverse complement strand
CGGGCGCCGTGGCCGACGCCGTACGGGCCGGCGGCGGCCGGATCCGTATGGAGAGCCCGGTCCTCGGTCTGACCCGTACCGCCGAGCAGTGGCGGATCCGTACCGACCGTGAGGTGCTGTCCGCCGACGGTGTGGTCCTGGCGGCTCCCGCGTGGTCCGCCGCCGCCCTGCTCGCCGACGAGTCCCCGGCCGCCTCCGCCGAACTCGCCGCGATCGAGTACGCCTCGATGGCGCTGGTGACGATGGCCTTCCGACGCGCCGACGCCGACGCGCTGCCCGACGGCAGCGGCTTTCTCGTACCGCCCGTGGACGGACACACGATCAAGGCGTCGACCTTCTCCACCCGCAAGTGGCGCTGGGTCGCGGACGCCGCGCCCGGTCTCTTCCTGCTGCGTACCTCGATCGGGCGGTACGGCGAGGAGGAGCGGGTGCACCAGGACGACGCCGATCTGGTCGAGGTGTCCCTGCGCGATCTCGCCGAGGCGACCGGGCTCACCGCGCGTCCCGTGGCCACCGAGGTCACCCGCTGGATCGACGGCCTGCCGCAGTATCCCGTGGGACATCAGGCCCGGGTCGCCCGGATCCGGGAGGCCGTCGCCAAGCTGCCGGGCCTGCGCGTCTGCGGCGCTCCCTACGACGGCGTCGGCATCCCGGCCTGTGTCGCGAGCGCCCGCCGCGCGGCCGACGAGATCATCGCCACGTCGACCCTGGCGTGGGGCACCGGACGCGGCGCGGGAGAATAGGGCCATGACTGCTGTTCCAGAGAAGACCCCGAACGCGGGCAAGAAGGCCAAGGACCTCAACGAGGTCATCCGCTACACGCTGTGGTCCGTCTTCAAGCTGCGTGACGTGCTGCCCGAGGACAGGACCGGCTACGCGGAGGAGGTCCAGGAGCTGTTCGACCAGCTCGGCGCCAAGGACATCACCGTACGGGGCACCTACGACGTGTCCGGGCTGCGCGCCGACGCCGATGTCATGATCTGGTGGCACGCCGAGACCTCGGACGAGCTCCAGGAGGCGTACAACCGCTTCCGCCGCACACGGCTGGGACGGGCGCTGGAGCCGGTCTGGTCGAACATGGCGCTGCACCGGCCCGCCGAGTTCAACAAGTCGCACGTACCGGCCTTCCTGGCCGACGAGACGCCTCGGAACTATGTGAGCGTCTATCCCTTCGTACGCTCGTACGACTGGTATCTGCTGCCCGACGAGGACCGTCGCAGGATGCTCGCGGACCACGGCAAAATGGCGCGCGGTTATCCGGACGTACGCGCCAACACCGTGGCGTCGTTCTCGCTCGGCGACTACGAGTGGGTGCTCGCCTTCGAGGCCGACGAGCTGTACCGGATCGTCGATCTGATGCGTCATCTGCGCGGCTCGGAGGCGCGGATGCATGTCCGCGAGGAGGTCCCGTTCTACACGGGCCGCCGCAAGTCGGTCGCGGAACTGGTCGCCGGGCTGGCCTAAGACGCCTCACGCGCACGGGTTTCCGTGGCCCGCGCTCGGTGGCCGGTCCTCGGCTGTACGGACCGGCCGTCCCGCCCGGAAGATCAGACGATCGGCGGCAGCTTGCGGCTGCCCGACCGCTCGTCCAGCGACACCGGGTTCGGTTCCGTGTGCGGCGCGCACTCCGCGCGCCGCACCGGTGCCTCTCCACGGAGGAGATAGTCCTCCAGATATTTGTTGACACAGGCGTTGTTGCCGCCGGCGATCCCATGCGTACCGGCGTCGCGCTCGGTCACCAGGGCGGAACCGGCCAGCCTGCGCTGGAGTTCGAGCGCTCCCTCGTACGGCGTCGCCGCGTCCCGCTCGGCCGCCAGGATCAGCGTCGGCGGCAGCTCGCCCGGCCAGGTACGGACATCGAGCGGCTGCTGCCGTGGCATCGGCCAGTAGGCGCACGGCAGATTCATCCAGGCGTTGTCCCAGGTCTCGAAGGGCGCGCGGCGCGCGAGTTCGGTGTTGTCCCGGTCCCACACCTGCCAGTCCGTCGGCCAGGGCGCGTCGTTGCACTCGACGGCGGTGTACACGGCGTTGCCGTTCTCACTGTCGGCGGCGGCCACCGGTCTGGGCGAGGCCTGTGCGATCAGCGGCGCCGGATTGCCCTTGACGTACTCGGAGAGCGCGGTGGCGCGCATCGCCCAGTAGTCGTCGTAGTAACCGGCCCCGAGCATCGCCGCCTGCAACTGGCCGGGACCGACCTTTCCGCCGGCCGGCTCGTGCGCCACCGCGGCGCGCACCGTCTCGTAACTCCGCTGGACTTCCTCCGGCGTGGTGCCGAGCCGGTAGGTCTTGTGGTGCTTGGCGACCCAGGTACGGAAGTCGGCCCAGCGGCGCTCGAACGCCACCGACTGATCGAGGTTGTTGCCGTACCAGATCTGCCGCGGATCCGGATTGACCGCCGAGTCGAAGACCATCCTGCGCACATGGGACGGGAAGAGCGTGGCGTAGAGCGCGCCGAAGTACGTGCCGTACGAGGCGCCCATGAAGGTCAGCCGCTCCTCGCCGAGCGCCGCGCGCAGTACGTCCAGATCGCGGGCGTTGTTGAGCGAGGTGAAGTGGGCCAGGGCGGGACCGGTGTTCTCGGCGCAGCCCTGGGCATACGCCTTGGCCTCGGCGATCCGCTCCAGTTTGTACGACTCGGAGGGATGCGTCGGCGACTGGGTCGGCGCCTTGGTGAAGTCCGCCGGATTCTGGCAGGAGAGCGGCGCGGAGCGGCCCACTCCGCGAGGCGCGTAGCCGACGATGTCGTACGCCTGGGCGATCCGCTTCCACTCGGGCATCTCGGCGGCCATCGGGAAGTACATGCTGGAGGCGCCCGGGCCACCGGGATTGAAGACCAGCGCGCCCTGCCGCTGGTCCGGCTCCCCGCTCGCGCGGACACGGCTGACGGTGAGACGGATCTTCTTGCCTTCGGGCTCGGCGTAGTCGAGCGGGACCTGGACCGTGCCGCAGGTGATGTGCGGCGGCAGCATCTCGGCCTTGGGACAGGGGCCGAACGCGACACCGGTGGCGGCGGCGCGCCGGGCGGCACGGGCGACGCCACGGCTCTCGGCGGCGGCCTTCGTACGGGAGATGACCGCACTCGCGATACCGGAGCCCGTGCCGCCCGTGCTGGTCCTGTCGCCTGTGCCGTCGGCGCCGTCCGCGGGAGTGACGACGAGGGCCGACAGGACCAGGGAGCCGAGGGTGGTCAGAGCCCCGTACTTCGCCAATGCGCGCATCGCGTTCCCTTCAGGCCTGCGGTTGTGGGATCAACCGCAGACAGAGGGTCGGCAGCGGGAGTGGGCTTCGCAAGGACTGGTGAGCGGTGTCGGAGGCGATGACTCCGATGCGCCCGAGGGCCACTCAGGAGGCTCTTCCGAGGTGCGGAGTCGTGCGGGATGTGCGGGGGGAGCGATGGGACAGCGGCGGGACAGACGGGACAGAGGAGGGGATCCGGTCTCAGGAGCTGCCTCCGCCGCCGCAACTGCTGCCGCCTCCGCCGCCACAGCTGCTCCCGGAGGAACCTCCGCTGCTCCCGCAGGAGTTCGCGCCACAGCCGGATCCCGATCCGCCGCAGCCCGTACCGGAACCGGGATCTCCGCCCGCGCACCATGCCACCGCCTCGGCGGAGGTGTGTCCGACGGCGGAGAAGTGATGTCCCGGCCGTGGCAGGGCGGCGGCCCGCAACTGCCGTTGCAGTACGGGAT
>NZ_FMDK01000510.1 GCF_900091995.1 Streptomyces sp. MnatMP-M17 | reverse complement strand
GGTGGTGGTGTCGGCGGCCTCGCGGCTGATGACCTGCCGCGGTTCCCGGTGGGGCAGTTCGACCTTCGTACCGTTTCTGCTGACCTTCTGGACCAGGGTGTAGGTGCCGTGTCTGCCGTGGTTGGCGAGCGTCGCGTACGCCTTCGCCATGTCGAGCACGCTGGCGCTGGCCGGGCCGAGCGCGATGGACGGTGAGGCCGTCAGATCGGGTGTGTTGCTGGGCAGGCCGAGCGCGATGGCGGTGTTTCTGACGGTGGCCGGGCCGATGTCCTGGGCGAGCTGCGCGTAGACGGCGTTGACGGACTTGTCGGTGGCCTCGCGGAGGGAGAGCGGACCGTAGTTGATGTCGTCCTCGTTCGCCGGCGCGTAGCCGGTGGGCCCGTCCACGCCTTCGACCATGCGCTCGTTGTTGCCGTCGTAGACGGTGTTGGGCGTAATGGGCTCGCCGTACCGCGTCCGGGAGTTGTTCTCGACGGCGGCGGCGAGGACGAACGGTTTGAAGGTGGAGCCGACCTGGTAGTCGCGGCGGGTCGCGTTGTTGACGTACTGCTTGGTGTAGTCGATCCCGCCGTACATGGCGACGACCTTGCCGGTCGTGGGATCGACGGAGGCGCCTCCGATCCGGACATTGCGGTCGGCCGCGCGGCCGGTGTCGAGACGGCTGAGGACGATGTCGTCCACGGCCTCGCCGAAGGCGTCCTGCTTCTCCCGCTCCAGCGTGGTGGTGATGCGATGGCCGCCGGCGGCCAGGGTGCGCTCGTCGATGATCTTGTTGCTGACGAGATACTCCTCGACGGCCTGGACGACATAGCCGCGCTGTCCGGAGAGCCCGGTGCTGGAGTGTCTGATCTCGCCGGGTACGGGGAAGGCCAGCGTGGCGCGGACGGCCGGTTTGAGCCAGTGCTCCTTGACCATGCCGTCGAGGACATAGTTCCAGCGGGCCTCCGCGGCGGGCCGGTTCTCCGGGTGGACGACGACGTCGAAGTCGCTGGGCGCGTTGAGCAGCGAGGCCAGATAGGCGCCCTCGGCGAGGTTGATGTCCTCGATGTCCTTGCCGTAGTAGGCCTGGGCGGCGGCCTGGATGCCGTAGGCGTTGCGGCCGAAGTAGCTGGTGTTGAGATAGCCCTGGAGGATGTTCTTCTTGCTCTCCTCGCGGTTGAGCTTGATCGCGATGAAGAGCTCCTTGCCCTTGCGTACGACGGTCTGTTCCTGGCCGAGGTAGTAGTTCTTGACGTACTGCTGGGTGATGGTGGAGCCGCCCTGGGTGCCCTTGCCGGTGACGGTGTTCCAGATGGCGCGGACCATGCCCGCGGGATTGACGGCGGGTTCGCTGTAGAAGCCGCGGTCCTCGGCGGCGAGTACGGCGCGCTGGACGGCCCTGGGCACCTGGGCGAGCCGGATGTTCTCGCGGTTGATCTCGCCGTCGCGGGCGAGCTGGGTGCCGTCCGCGTAGAGATACAGATTGGACTGGAGTGTGGCCGCGGTGTTGGCGGCCGGGATGCCGACGAGGTGGTAGCCGGCGATCAGGCCGCCTCCTAGGAGGAGCGTCCCGAACAGGAGTGTGCCGAGCAGCGCCCGCCTGGTGGGGACGAGCCGGCGCAGACCGGTACGGGGACGGGGAGGGGTACGGGGACGGCGTGGACGCTTCCGCGGCCGGCTCTTTCCGGCCGGTGGGAAGCGGGGGATCTCGGGGGCGGGGGCCGAGGGGTCCCGTGGGGCCCAGCCCTGCTGCTGTGACACGTGCTGTGACACGTCTGACACGTCGCTCATAAGTGTGGAGACTCCTCGGCCGCGGCCGGGGGATTCGCCCTCTCCGGCATAACGGTGTCGTATCAGGCGATTCGCGGTGCGGCCCCGAGAAACGCGGTGCGGCCCCAGGAAGCCCCCTGAAACAGGGCCAGAACGGATGAGCGCCGTCGGCCGGAAGGGATCCGCCGCCGGCCGGAACGGATGAGCGTCGCCGTCCCGGCCGATGGGTCGCGGCGGTCCGATAACCGGTCGCGGCGGCTGATCCCGGTGGGCTAGGGTCGTGCGCTTTGGTGCCGGGTGCCGGGTGCCGGGTGCCGGGTGGGGCCTTTCGCGTGGTGGCGACCGGCGGACCGATAGCGCGGATGACACGGATGATGCGAGGGAGCTGGGGTGTGGTGCGGCTGTATGTCGTGGTGGCCGCGGGTGGGTTCCGGCGCTATGCCACATACCGTGTGGCGACCTTGGCGGGAGTGTTCACCAATACGGTCTTCGGGTTCATCGTGGCGTACACCTATACGGCTCTCTGGGACGAGCGTCCGCGGCTCGGCGGTTACGACCTCTCCCAGGCCGTCACGTATGTGTGGCTCGGCCAGGCGCTGCTGATGACCTGCGCCATGATGGGCGGTGGTTTCGAGGACGAGTTGGTCGAGCGTATCCGTACGGGTGATATCGCCGTCGATCTCTACCGGCCCGCCGATCTCCAGCTGTGGTGGATGGCCGGGGATCTGGGCCGTGCCGCGTTCCATCTGCTGGGGCGCGGGATCGTACCGATGGTGCTCGGCGCGTTCGCCTTCGAACTGGCGCTC
This sequence comes from Streptomyces sp. MnatMP-M17, assembly GCF_900091995.1. Taxonomy (GTDB): domain Bacteria; phylum Actinomycetota; class Actinomycetes; order Streptomycetales; family Streptomycetaceae; genus Streptomyces. The sequence goes on along the minus strand of NZ_FMDK01000510.1, from coordinate 5,431 downwards.
CCCACCGATCCGCTGACCTGGCTGGCGTTCCTCTTCGCCGTGCTGCTCGGTGTGGTGGTCAGCTTCGCGATCCGCTTTCTCGTCGCGCTCTCGGCGTTCTGGCTGATGGACGGCGCGGGGGTGGCCCAGATGGCGATGCTGGCCGGGATGTTCTTCTCCGGGCTGCTGCTGCCGCTCAATCTCTTCCCCGGTCTGCTGGGCGAGGTGGCGCGGGCGCTGCCCTGGTCCTCGCTGCTCCAGGTCCCGGCGGATGTCTTCCTCGGTACGCGCACCGGATGGGATCTCGCCGGAGCGTACGCGTTCCAGGCGGGCTGGGCGCTGGCGCTGCTGGCGGTGGGACGGCTGCTCCAGACCGTCGCGACACGGAGGGTGGTGGTCCAGGGTGGCTGAGGAAGCGGCGGCCGGGGTGTCGTCTTCGGAGGCGTCTGTTGAGGCGTCTGTGCAGGTATCCCCGTCTGTGCAGGCATCCCCGTCTGTGGAGGCAGCTCCGGAGGTATCCCCGGTGGTGCCCCCGGAGACGTCTGCGGAACGGTGGATTCCGCGGCTCTCGCGACGGGCCGCCGTACAGGACGGGCTCCGGGCGTACGGCCTGATCGTCGCGATGTGGATGCGCTCCACGATGGCGTACCGCGCGTCCTTCGCGATGACGGCGTTCGGGAACTTCGCGGCGACCGCCTTCGACTTTGTCGCGATCCTGCTGATGTTCACCCATGTGGACGCCCTGGGCGGTTACTCGCTGCCGGAGGTCGCGTTTCTGTACGGGACGTCCGCGACCGCGTTCGGCCTCGCGGATCTGCTGCTCGGCTCGATGGACCGGCTGGGCCGGCGGGTGCGGGACGGCACGCTCGACACGCTGCTGCTGCGGCCCGTACCCGTACTGGCCCAGGTGGCGGCGGACCGGTTCGCGCTGCGCCGGCTCGGCAGGGTCACGCAAGGGCTGCTGGTGCTGGTCTACGCCCTGGTGGCGCTGGACATCGACTGGACGCCGGTACGGGTGCTGATGCTGCCGATGATGGTGGTGAGCGGCGCGGCCATCTTCTCGGCGGTGTTCGTGGCGGGCGCGGCGTTCCAGTTCTGGGCGCAGGACGCGGCGGAGGTGCAGAACTCGTTCACGTACGGCGGGACGACGCTGTTGCAGTACCCGCCGACGGTCTTCGCGAAGGACCTGGTGCGCGGGGTGACGTTCGTGGTGCCGCTGGCCTTTGTCAACTGGTTGCCGGCGCTGTATGTCCTGGGCCGCGAGGACCCGTTGGGGCTGCCGGACGCCGTCGCGTTCCTGCCGCCGGTGGTGGCCGGGGTGAGCTGTGCGCTGGCGGGACTGGCGTGGCGGGCGGGGCTGCGTACGTACAGGAGTACGGGGAGCTAGGGACCACGGGAGCCAAGGGCCGTCCTTTTGAGCAGGCAGGCCGGATCAGGGAGCGTTGATGAGTGTGAGTGCGGATGGCGACGCAGGTGGCGGTCACGCACGTCGTGACACGGGTGGTGACACGGGTGGTGACGCCGGCTTCATCGAGCTTGACGGCATCGAGAAGGTCTTCGACGTACGGCGCAGAGCGGGCCTGCTGCGCCGTGAGAAGCATCAGGTACGGGCCGTCGACGGCATCAGTTTCCGGGTGCCGCGCGGCGAGATGGTCGGCTACATCGGCCCCAACGGCGCGGGCAAGTCGACCACCATCAAGATGCTCACCGGCATTCTGACGCCGAGCGGCGGACGCCTGCGGGTCGCGGGCATCGATCCGTCCCGGGAGCGTACGCGGCTGGCGCAGCGTATCGGTGTGGTCTTCGGGCAGCGCACCACGCTCTGGTGGGATCTGCCGCTGATCGACTCGTACCGGCTGATGCACCGGATGTACCGCGTTCCCGACGCGCGGTTCCGGGTGAATCTGGAGCGGTGCGTCGAACTCCTCGATCTGGCCGAGCTGTTGGACGTACCCGTACGGCAGCTCTCGCTCGGCCAGCGGATGCGCGGCGATATCGCGGCGGCGCTGCTGCACGATCCCGAGGTGCTGTATCTGGACGAGCCGACCATCGGGCTCGATGTGGTCTCCAAGGCCAAGGTCAGGGAGTTTCTGCGGGACCTGAACGCGGAACGCGGCACGACCGTCCTGCTGACCACCCACGATCTGACCGATATCGAACAGCTCTGCAAGCGGGTGATGGTCATCGACCACGGCCGGCTGCTGTACGACGGCGCGCTGGCCGGGCTGCACGAGGTCGGGGAGAGCGAGCGGACGCTCGTCGTCGATCTGGAGCGTGAGCTTCCGCCGATCGGACTGCCCGGTGCGCGGACGGTCAGGGTGGAGGGACCGCGGCAGTGGCTCGCTTTTCCCGCGACGGAGTCGGCGGCGCCGCTGGTCGCCCGGGTCGCGGCGGAGTATCCGCTGGTCGATCTGTCGGTGCGGGAGCCGGACATCGAGGCGGTGATCGCCAAGATGTACGTCGATCGATCAGCCGTGTGACGCGGGCCCTGGTGGTGACTACTCTGCTTCCATGACGAGTGAACGGCCTGATCCAGGTCCCGGTCCCGGTCCCAGTCCGAGCTCCAGTCCCGGTCCCGATCCCGATACGCGTGCGTCGGACGCCGAGCGGGAGCAGGTCGCGGAGCGGCTGCGCGAGGCCGTGGCCGAGGGTCGGCTCGACATGGAGGAGTTTGACGAGCGCCTGGACGCGACGTACAAGGCGCGTACGCATGGCGAGTTGGTGCCACTGGTACGGGATCTGCCCGCGCCCGGTACGGCGACGGATGTGGCGCTCGCGCCCTCGTCGGGCGGCGGCGTGAGCACCTGGTCGGACCGGATCGGCAAGGAGCGGGCCACGTCCAAGGGCGCCTTCGCGTTCTGGGGCGGCTTCGGGCGTAAGGGCACCTGGACGGTGGGCCGGAAGTTCACGGCGGTTGTCCTTCAGGCGGGCGGCGAGATCGATCTGCGCGAGGCGCGGTTCGAGGACCGCGATGTGGTGATCCGCTGCTTCACGGTCATGGGCGGTGTCCATGTCACCGTGCCGCCGGACATGGATGTCGAGGTCAGGGGCTTCGGCTTCATGGGCGGCTTCGGCGAGGTGGGCGATGCCGAGGTCAGTCCGGGATCGCCGCGGGTGATCATCACCGGGTTCGCGCTGATGGGCGGCGTCGGGGTGGAGCGCAAGATCAGGGAGTCGGAGAAGCGCCGGCTCAAGGAGGAGCGGAAGCGGCAGAGGCTGGAGAAGAAGGACCGCAAGCAACTGGACTGACGCCGGTACGCGCGGTACGTGCCGTCCGCCGTCAGCCGTCCGCCGTCCGCCTCGGAAGCGGGCGAGACCGCTCGCACCGCAGTGCCACCGCCCCAGGCAGCGCCCTCATCAGTGCCCTCATTCGCGCCCTGAGCAGAGCCGTGAGCCGAGCGGCTGATACGTCGGCGTACCTCGGCGCAGAGACATATCCGATATCGCACGGGAACTCGACGCGCGCCTCGGGAGTACCTCAGACAGGGACAATGTGTCAGGGCGGGCTCGCGGGCACGACGCGTACGCGGACGGATGGAGCGGAATGGAACGTACGGATCCGGAGAAGGCGGCGGAAGCCGACGACGGCGGTGCCGGCGCTGACGGCAGCGCCGGGGCTGATGGCGCGGGATCTTCGGGACCGCCCGCGCTGCCCGGCGGCTCGGCCGCGTCCGCTGCCTCCGGTGGGCCTGCCGCCGTAACCGGTGCGTCCGACGATCCCCGTACGCCCACCGCACCTGGCGGCCCCGGCAGGCGCTCCACTCTGAGCGCCACCCTCGGCTCCTTCTCGTACACGGCCGCCGACGAGGAGAAGCGCCGCGGCGTCCGCCGTATGAAGACCACCGCCACCGGTCTGCTGCTGCTGGTCGCCGTGATCTATGTCCTCGCCACCTGGGCGAAGAACGCCGGCGCGGGCGGCTGGACCGGCTATGTCGCCGCCGCGGCGGAGGCGGGCATGGTGGGCGCGCTGGCCGACTGGTTCGCGGTGACGGCGCTGTTCAAGCATCCGCTCGGCGTGCCCATCCCGCACACCGCGATCATTCCGAACAAGAAGGACCAGCTCGGGACCTCACTGGGCTCGTTCGTGGGAGAGAACTTCCTCTCGGCCGAGGTGGTACGGACTCGGCTGCGCGCCCTCGCCATCGGCGGCCGGGTCGGTACATGGCTTGCTGAACCGGCCCATGCCGACCGTGTCACCGCCGAGCTGTCCACGGCGCTGCGCGGTGCGCTGAGAGTCCTGCGGGACTCCGACGTACAGGCGATCGTCGGCGAGGCGATCACCCGCCGCGCGGACGCGGCCGAGGTGGCGCCGGGCCTCGGCAAGACTCTGGCGAGAATCGTCACCGACGGTTCGCACCACCGCGCCGTCGATCTGATCTGCGTCCGCGCGCACGACTGGCTGGTGGAGCACGCGGACTCGGTGATGGACGCGGTCCAGGGCGGCGCGCCGGGCTGGACGCCCCGATTTGTCGACCGCAAGGTCGGTGACCGTGTCTACAAGGAGCTGCTGCGCTTCGTCACGGAGATGCGTGACATGCCCGACCATCCGGCGCGCGGCGCCATCGACCGCTTCCTGCGGGACTTCGCCGTGGACCTCCAGTCGGACACGGAGACCCGGGCCAGGGTCGAGCGGCTGAAGTCGGATCTGCTGGCCCGCCCCGAGGTGCAGGACATCATCGCCTCCGCCTGGGCCTCCGTACGCGCGATGATCATGTCCGCGGCGGAGGACGACCGGAGCGAACTGCGTCTGCGCGCGCGTGCCTCGCTGCTCTCCCTGGGCGCGCGGCTGGCGACGGACGGCCGGCTCCAGGGGAAGGTGGACGGCTGGATCGAGGACGCGGCGGGATATGTCGTCTCCACGTACCGCGGCGAGATCACGTCCCTGATCTCGGACACGGTACGGAGCTGGGACGCCGCCGACACCTCCAAGAAGATCGAGGCGCACATTGGCCGTGACCTGCAGTTCATCCGGATCAACGGCACGGTGGTCGGCGCGCTGGCGGGGCTGCTGATCTATACGGTGTCGCATGTGCTGGGCGCGTGAGGAACCCGGACTCAGGAAAAAGTCCTCACGGTCCTCATGGTCGTCCTCATGGTCCTCATGGTCCTCATGAAAAAGTGCTGGGCGCGTGATCCGGACCATGTCGTCCGTTCACGCGCCCAGCCACCATGGGGGAGTTGCCGTTAAGTACGCGGCCCGGACCCGGGGTGTTCAACGCGTACGAAAAACTCTTCTGCCGGGGCCGGGGCCGGGGCCGGGTACGGGGTCAAGCACCGGGTACGGGTCCGGGTACGGGTCCAGGGCCCGGCCCCGTACCCGGACCTCCGTCACTCCCCGCCGCGCCGCGTGGTGGCCCAGGACGTGACCGCCCATGAGGTCGCGGCGACGGCGCCCGCCACGGTGAAGACGGCGGGCCAGGCGCCGATCTTCTTGGCCAGCGGATGTGAACCG
>NZ_FMDK01000152.1 GCF_900091995.1 Streptomyces sp. MnatMP-M17 | reverse complement strand
GCGGCTCGGGCGCCTGGCGGGTACGGGAGCTGCCGCCCGGCCACGAGCTGGACGCGGCGGTGGCGTCACGGCTGACGAGGGCGGACATCGCCGCGGAGTACGTAGCCGCGGAGTACGTATCGGACTGCGTGGCGGAAGCCCGCGTAGGAGAAGGCGAAGGCGAGCCTCCGCTTCCAGGGCTGATCCACTCCCCCGACGGCACCGTGGCCCTGTCCGTCCACGCACCGCTGGGACGGCTGAGCGCGGCACAGTTGCGGCTGCTGACATCGGCGCGAGGCGGCGCGCGAGGCAGTGCGTCAGGCAGCACGCCCGGCAGCGCGCGAGACGGCGCCGATCCGGCCGCCGCTCTGCGCGTCACGCCCTGGCGTGGCGTGATCGTGCCTGGGCTGGAGCCCGCCACGGCCGACGAGCTGCTGAAACGTCTCCGCATCGCCGGACTGATCACCGATCACGACTCCCTCTGGTACGGCGTAGGCGCCTGCACCGGCCGGCCCGGGTGCACGAAGGCGCTTGCGGACGTACGGGCGGACGCGACCGAGGCGCTGCGGCACCCGACGGCCGGCCGTGACGCGCTGCCGGTCTACTGGTCGGGCTGCGAGCGCCGCTGCGGCCATCCGCAGGGAGCCCGGGTGGACGTGGTCGCGACGGCCGAGGGCGGCTACCGCGTCACCGTACGGGGGAGAGTCCCGACGGCTGCCGCGACAGCGGCGGCGACGTCGACCGCGACAGCAGGCGTAAGAGCAGGCACAGCGGTGACCGCACCAGGACCGGAGCTCGCCGACGCGGTGGCGACGGCACGCATGACCCCAGTGACGAGATGAGCGAGACCACAGTGCCCAACGAGCCCAGGGTGAATGAGTCGACGGTGAACGAGCCCACGGTGGATGAGCCCCGGGTGAACGAGCCCACGGTGTTCGACTACGAGAAGGACGGCGCGGCGATCTACCGCCAGTCCTTCGCCACGATCCGCGCCGAGGCGGACCTCGCCGGGCTGCCCGCCGATGTCTCCCAGGTCGCGGTCCGGATGATCCACGCCTGCGGCATGGTCGACCTGGTGCGCGATCTGGCCTTCACGCCCGGTGTCGTGGCCCGCGCCCGTGAGGCCCTGCGCGCGGGCGCGCCGATCCTGTGCGATGTCGCGATGGTCGCCAGCGGAGTCACCCGTAAGCGGCTGCCCGCGGCCAACGAGGTGGTCTGCACCCTGTCCGACCCGTCCGTCCCGGCGCTCGCCGCCGAGTTGGGTACCACGCGCAGCGCCGCCGCCCTGGAGCTGTGGCGCGACCGGCTGGAGGGCGCGGTGGTGGCCGTCGGGAACGCGCCGACCGCGCTCTTCCGGCTGCTGGAGATGGTCGAGGCGGGCGCGCCACGCCCGGCGGCGGTCATCGGCGTACCGGTCGGTTTCATCGGCGCGGCCGAGTCCAAGGCCGCGCTCGCCGGGCATCCTGCCGGACTTGAGCACCTGGTCGTACGCGGACGGCGCGGCGGCAGCGCCATCGCGGCGGCGGCCATCAACGCGATCGCGAGCGAGGAAGAGTGAACGCGCACAGCATGACGCCGTCCGGAACGAGCGCCGGCACCGGCATCAACGGCGGCAGCACTGGTACGGACGGCACCGCCACCACGGGCCGCACCTCCACGGACGGCACCCGCACCGGCCGGTTGTACGGAGTCGGCCTCGGCCCGGGCGATCCGTCCCTCATGACCGTACGCGCCGTCCAGGTCATCGCCGAGGCCGATGTGATCGCGTACCACAGCGCGCGCCACGGCCGTTCCATAGCCCGTTCCATAGCCGCGGAACATCTGCGTCCGGACCACTTGGAAGAGCCGCTGGTCTACCCGGTCACCATCGGCACCACCGACCATCCCGGCGGCTACCGAGGCGCGATGGAGGACTTCTACGCCGAGTCGGCCGCCCGCCTCGCCGTACATCTCGACGCCGGCCGCACCGTGGCCGTCATCGCCGAGGGCGATCCGCTCTTCTACGGCTCGTACATGCATATGCACAAGCGGCTGGCGGACCGTTATCCGACGGAGGTCATACCCGGCGTCACCTCCGTCAGCGCCGCCGCGGCCCAGCTCGGCACGCCACTCGTCGAGGGCGAGGAGGTGCTGACGATCCTGCCCGGCACACTGCCCGAGGAAGAGCTGACGGCCCGGCTGGCCTCGGCCGACTCGGCCGTGGTGATGAAGCTCGGCCGTACCTTCCCGGCCGTACGACGGGCCGTCGAGCGGGCCGGCCGGCTCGCGGACGCGCGGTACGTCGAACGCGCCACCATGAGCGGCGAGCGCACCGGCACGCTGGCCGACATCGATCCGGACTCCGTTCCGTACTTCTCGGTGGCGGTGCTGCCGAGCCGTGCCGACGCCCGTCGTGTCTCCACCCGTCCTGTCTCTCAAGAGTCCGAGACCGGGACAGAAACCGAGACCGAGGCCGGGACAGAGACCGAGGCCGGGACAGAGACCGGTGACGTGGTCGTCGTCGGTACGGGACCGGCGGGACCGCTGTGGCTGACGCCCGAGACGCGCGGCGCACTGGCCGCGGCCGACGATCTCGTCGGCTACACCACCTATCTGGACCGTGTGCCGGTCCGTCCAGGGCAGCGACGGCACGGCTCCGACAACAAGGTGGAGTCCGAGCGCGCGGAGTTCGCCCTCGATCTGGCGCGGCGCGGCCGGCGCGTGGCCGTGGTCTCCGGCGGCGATCCGGGAGTCTTCGCGATGGCCACGGCCGTACTGGAGGTGGCCTCGGCCGATCCGTACAGGGACGTTCCCGTACGTGTGCTCCCGGGCGTGACCGCCGCCAACGCCACCGCCGCGCGCGTGGGCGCGCCGCTCGGCCACGACTACGCCGTGCTCTCGCTCTCCGACCGGCTCAAACCGTGGGAGGTCATCGCCGAACGGCTGCACGCGGCAGCGGCGGCGGACCTGGTGCTCGCGCTCTACAACCCGGGCTCGCGCAGCCGTACCTGGCAGGTCGGCAAGGCCCGTGAACTGCTGCTGGAACACCGTGCGCCGGACACTCCCGTCGTCGTCGGCCGCGATGTGGGCGGGACGGAGGAGAGCGTACGGATCGTACGGCTGGCCGATCTCGATCCGGCGCAGGTCGACATGCGGACGATCCTGCTGGTGGGCTCCTCGCAGACGGTGACGGCACGGCGTGGTCCGGTCGGCAGCGGTGGGGAAGGTGCCAGTGGCGGTGACCACCAGGAGATCGTCTGGACGCCGCGCCGCTACCCGGACGCGCGGTCGTCCGACGGACCGGGCGCGCCGGAAGCACACGGCTCGGCCTCAGAGCCCAGCGCTTCGGAGCCCAGCCCACCGGAGCCAAGCGCCTCGGACCCGAGCCCGGAGAGCTGACGCAGCCACGCGACCGCCTCCGCCGCGCTGCCCACCACGGCCACGCCCTCCGGCGTCGGCGGCCGACGTACGACGACGACGGGCAGTCCGGTCTCGCGGGCGGCGGTGAGTTTGGGCGCGGTGGCCGCGCCGCCGCTGTCCTTGGTCACGACGGTGTCGATGCGATGGCGGCGCAGGAGTTCCCGCTCGCCGTCGAGCGTGAAGGGCCCACGGTCGAGGATCGTCTCCATACGGGCGGGATACGGCGGTTCGGGCGCGTCCACGGACCGTACGAGGAACCACGGTCCGTCGAGCCGGGCGAAGGCCGCGAGCCCCGTCCGTCCGGTGGTGAGGAAGACTCTGCGCCGCCGCCCGGGAACCGCGGACAGTGCGGACAGCGCGGCCAGCGCCTCGGCGGCCTCCGCCAGCGAACCGACCGAATGCCAGTCGTCGCCCGCGACCGGCACCCACGAGGGACGGCGTACCGCCAGCAGTGGAACATGGGCGTCGTCGGCGGCGAGCGCCGCGTTCCGGCTGATCGTTGCGGCGAAGGGATGAGTGGCGTCGATGAGCGCGTCCACGCGATGCTCGCGCAGCCAGCGCGCCAGCCCTTCGGCGCCGCCGAACCCGCCGATCCGTATCTCTCCCGGCGGCGGTACGGGCCGGGTGACGCGCCCGGCGAGAGAACTGGTGACCCGGAGCCCGGGACGGTACGTACCGTCGTGGCCGTACGTACCGTCGTGGCCGTACAGGCTCTCGGCGAGGCGGCGCGACTCGGTGGTCCCGCCGAGGATCAGCACATGGAACGGTTCACTCATCGGCGGCGAGTCTTCCTTGTCTGAGGCGGACCTGTCTGAGGCGGACGACGAAGCGGACAACGGATACGACAAGGGGACCATGTGTCTGATGGGCCAGGAACAGCGGGCGGGCGCGGCGCCCAGCTCAAGCACACCGGGCTACGGCACGGCTGGACGACGGGCGCATGCGCGACGGCGGCGACAAAGGCGGCGTACACCGCCCTGCTGACGGCCGAGTTCCCCGACCCGGTGACGATCACTCTCCCCAAGGGCCAGACGCCGAGCTTCGCACTGGCGGCCGGGGAACTGGCCGGAGAACTGGCCGGGGAGCAGTCCGAGGCCTGGGCGATGGCCGGAGTGATCAAGGATGCGGGCGACGATCCGGACGTCACGCACGGCGCCCTGATCCGCTCGACGGTGCGGCTGCTGCCACCGGGCTCGGGCGTCGTCTTCCGCGCCGGGCCGGGCGTGGGCACGGTCACGCGCCCGGGACTGCCTCTGGAGGTGGGCGAACCGGCGATCAACCCGGTGCCGCGCCAGTTGATGCGCGCGCAGGTGGCGGAGGTGGCGGAGCGCCACGGCGGAGCGGGCGACGTGGAGATAACGGTCTCGGTCGACAACGGCGAGGAGATCGCCCGCTCCACCTGGAACCCGAGACTGGGCATCCTGGGCGGCCTGTCCATCCTCGGTACGACGGGCATCGTGGTCCCGTACTCCTGCTCGGCCTGGATCGACTCCATCCGCCGAGGCGTGGATGTGGCCCGCGCGGCGGGCCGTACGCATGTGGCGGGCTGCACGGGCTCAACCTCCGAGCGGACCGTCCGTACCGAATACGCCCTGCCCGAGGACGCCCTGCTGGACATGGGCGACTTCGCCGGCGCGGTCCTCACCTATCTCCGCCGCCATCCGGTCCCCCGGCTCACCCTCTGCGGCGGCTTCGCCAAACTCTCCAAACTGGCCGCAGGCCATCTGGACCTCCACTCGTCCCGCTCCCAGGTGGACAAGTCCTTCCTCGCGACACTCGCGGCCGACGCCGGCGCGGACGCCGCCTTGGCAACGGAGGTCTCCCAGGCCAACACAGGCCTGGCGGCACTCCAGCTGTGCCAGTCCCAGGACATCCCACTGGGCAACCTGGTCGCCACCAGGGCACGCGACGAGGCGCTGAGGGTCCTGCGCGGGGCACCGGTACTGGTCGACGTCATCTGCATCGACAGAGCGGGCACGGTAGTGGGCCGCAGCGAGCCGAGGTAGTCCAGCCACGCTCGGGGCCACTCACTCCTCCGCGCCACCCCCACCCACCAGTCGGGGCAACGGAACAAGGTTGCGCCCGGCATCGGCCTCGGCGAGTCGCTGCTCACGGCCGGGACGGCTGTCGAACATCGCCTCCATCCACCACTTCCACAGGACCGCGTTGATGTGCTCGCCCTCTTCGGCCTGCCTACCTGTACGTTTATGCGCGGACCGCGTCCTCGCCGGGCGCTCGCGTCGAATCGGACATTCCTACACCCGTCAGCACACGTGGGGGCGCTCCCTCTCCGGGGAGTACAGGTGGCTGTCCCGGAACTGTTCCGCTCCCAGCGTTCGGCCCACCATGATCACCGCCGTCCGTACCACACCCGCCTCCTTCATCTGTCCTGCGATGTCGTCCAGCGTGCCGCGCAGGACCAGTTCGTCGGGGCGGCTGGCCATCGCGACCACCGCGGCCGGGCAGGCCGCGCCGTAGTGCGGGATCAGTTCCCGGACCACCCGGTCCACGTATCCCGCCGCGAGGTGGAGCACCAGCAGCGCACCGCTCCGGCCGAGCGTCGCCAGGTCCTCGCCCTCCGGCATGGGGGTTGCGCGCTGGGCGATCCGCGTCAGGATCACCGTCTGGCCGACCGTCGGTACCGTCAGCTCACGCTTCAGCGCCGCCGCCGCCGCGGCGAAGGCCGGTACCCCCGGGACCACCTCGTACGGCACGCACGCCGCGTCCAGCCGCCGCATCTGTTCCGCGACCGCGCTGAAGACCGACGGGTCGCCGGAGTGCAGCCGGGCCACGTCCTGGCCCTCCTCGTGGGCCCGGACCAGCTCCGCCGTGATCGCGTCCAGATCCATCCGCGCGGTATCGATCAGCCGCGCGTCCGGCGGGCACTCGACCAGGAGTTCACGCGGCACCAGGCTGCCCGCGTACAGACACACGCCGCACGAGGCGAGCCTGCGAGCTCCCCGTACCGTGATCAGGTCGGCGGCGCCGGGACCGGCACCGATGAAGTACACCGTCATCGTTGACCTCCTGAGGGAACGTACGGAAAGCCCGGAGCCACATCCACAGCCACATCCACACCCGAGCCCGCACCCGGGGCCGCGTCCGGACCCTTCACGACCGCCCACTGCGTCACCGGCATCGCCTGCCGCCAGCCCGTGAATCCACCCACCGGCACGGCGTGCGCGACAGCCAGCCGTACCAGTTCGCCGCCGAAGCGGCGGTACCGCTCGGCCAGCAGCGCCTCGGACTCCAGCGTCACCGTGTTCGCGACCAGCCGACCGCCCACCGGCAGCGCGTCCCAGCAGGCGTCCAGCAGCCCCGGCACGGTCAGCCCGCCTCCGACGAACACCGCGTCCGGTACCGGCAGTCCCGCCAGCGCCTCGGGCGCGGCACCGGTGACGACCCGCAGACCGGGCACGCCGAGCGCCCGCGCGTTGCGCCCGATCCGTACCGCCCGCACCGGATCCCGCTCCACCGAGACCGCGCGGCAGGACCGGTGCGTACGCATCCACTCGACGGCGATCGAACCCGACCCGCCGCCGACGTCCCACAGCAGCTCTCCCGGCGCGGGCGCCAGCGCGCCCAACGTCGCGGCCCGGACATGGCGCTTGGTGAGCTGGCCGTCGTGTTCGTACGCGGCGTCCGGCAGGCCCGGTACGGCGCCGAGCCGCACCGCGTCCGGCGAGCGACGGCATTCGACCGCCACGACGTTCAGCGGATCGCCGGACGGCTCGGCCCAGTCCTGCGCGAGGCCCTCGACACACCGTTCCCGTTCCCCGCCGCCGAGTTGTTCGAGTACGTGCATACGGCTCGGCCCGAAACCCCGGTCCCGCAGCAGCGCCGCCACCTTGGCCGGTGTCTCCGCGCCCGCGCTGAGTACGAGCACCCGACGGCCGTCGTGCAGGACGGCGGCGAGACGCTCAGCGGGACGGCCGACCAGGGTGACAACCTCCGTGTCCTCCACCGGCCAGCCGAGCCGGGCGCAGGCATACGACACGGACGACGGATGCGGCAGCACCCGCAGCGCCCCGGCCCCCACCATCTCCGCGAGCGTCCGCCCGATCCCGTAGAACATCGGGTCCCCGCTCGCCAGCACACAGATCAGCCGGCCCGCATGGGCCGCGAGCACCCGAGGCACGGCGGGCCGCAACGGCGACGGCCACACCACCCGCTCACCCGCACACTCGCCCTCCGGCAGCAGCGCCAACTGCCGTGCCCCGCCGACCACCACCTCGGCCGCCCGCAGAGCCTCCTGTCCCACGCCGGAGAGCCCTGCCCAGCCGTCGGCACCGATCCCCACGACGGTCACCACGTGCGCTACGGCGGGAGACGGTGCTGCGCTCACTGCGATACACCTCTGCGCTTCTGAGCTGGAGAAAGACCGGCCCCACACTCTACTGTCCAGTCATCCCCCGCCCTCGGCGGGCCCGCGCTCGCCTCCGACGGCCCCCGGCCCGGAGCGCACACCCACCTCGTCCTCCCGCGAGTCCTGTGGCGCAGCGGATCACGCGGCGCGGCTCGCGCTTTGCCGCTTCGGCTTCGAGAACCCAGGTATCCGGCTCCCGGTACCGCCCGCGCCGCCCAGGCCGCCCCACCTCGGCCGGACGTAGCCGTCGGCATGTGGCTGTGCGAATGGGGCGGCTGGGTGCGCTCGCCAGCGGATCGCCAGTTCTCTCGGAAGAGCCGGGCGGACGGAACGTCAGCCGACGGTCCTCACCGGCGAGGTGACACCATCGGTGTCCGCCCTCGCCGCGGAGGCTCCCGGGCCGCCGGGCTGGAGCACCCGCTCGGCCAGCGCGCCGAAGATCAGCCCGAAGGCCGTCCACAGCAGCGCCTGCACGGCGAGCGACGCCAGCCGGAATTCCCAGAGAAGAGCAGCCGGGAAGGTTTCCCGAACCGCATCGGAGTTGGCGGGCAGAACAAGACAGGCGACCGCCACGGCGACGACATAACCGGCACCGGCGACAACGGACGCGTTCCAATTACCCAGCTTCGGAGCGAGCCGTCTGCCCGCGATGACGGCGACGACGGCCAGCAGCACGCTGAGCACGATCATCAGGAAGAACAGCGTGGTGCGCTTACCGATGGTGTCCGGGTTGCCCACCGCGGGCGGGGTCGCCGGATACTTCAGGAACGGCACCAGATAGACCGTGACGAAGGCCGCTCCCGCGATCAGCGCCGCGGTCGCCCTCGGTCCGAATCCGCCGATCCTGCCCAGACAGACGGAGAAGACCAGCGAGGCGATTCCGCCCAGGGCCACTCCGTACACCAGGACACCGGTGGCCAGCCCGAACGTCGACTGGACCGGCCGGCTGACCAGTTCCTCCTCTTCTTCGCCGTGCTCGTGCGCCGTTGCCGCTGCGTGCGCGTGCTCCGCTGCCGGTGCCGAGTGGGTCTCCTCCAGCGCGATGGAGTCCCGTATGGAAGGCTCACCGGCCAGATACGCCAGCGCGAACGCGAAGAGCCCGGCCAGCACACCCGCGATCATGCCGCGGACCAGGAGAGTTCTGACGGTGGAAGCATGCATGTGCGTGATCTCCGTCAGCGCTCAGTGGCAGGGAAACCCGAGCAGATGACGGCCGTCGTGCACCCACTCATGCACACCCTCACCCGAGAACACCGACGTCGCGCCCTGCTCGGCGCCGACGAAGTACAGCAGCACCAGCATCAGAGTGCCTACGAACACCGCCCACGGCAGAACCGCGCGCAGTGGAAGCGGAGTCACCTTGACGCTGACGGGCGAAACGGTCGGCGGGGCTATGGACTCAGCCATGGCGGAACCTCCTTGGGGAACTCGCGTCCCATTCGGTGGAGCTCGAACGACGGCCGTCGGGTCTGACTGACCGGGCTCCGCTGCGCTGTTGCGCAGCCGACACCCGGCATACAGTGGCGCGACCGTGCCGGACTCTCACCGGACTTCCGTCCCGCCGTCGTGATATCGACGTGAAGGTATCGCGAACCGACAGACGGGCCAAGAGGACCTCGACCGGCGCCAGACCTGCGACAGGCCTGCAAGGACCAGCCAGGACCCGAGCGAGGAGAGCCGTATGACGACCCGGGTGACGCTCATCTCACCGGCAATCAGCACGGCCCTGCGCGAGGCCCGTTTCCTCGAGAGCACCGACCGCGGCGATACGGATCCGATCTCGGCTCCCGGTCCGAACACCGCCGCCGACACCACCTCTGGCACTGGCCCCGGCACCCGCGCAGTCAGCGCACTCAACGAACCCGACGCCCTCGATCCCCTCGGGCTCCGGCAGGCCGAAGCCGTACGGGAGACCTTCCCCCACGCCGCCGCCCGCTATGTCTCCCCCTCTCACCGCTGTCGCCGTACCGCCGAGATCCTCGGCCTGGACGCCAAGCCGCTGTCCGACCTCGCACCCTGCGCGATGGGCCGCTGGCAGGGCAGAACTCTCGATGAAGTGGCCGCCGAGGAACCGGAGTCCGTGGCCGTCTGGCTCTCCGATCCCACGTCCGCGCCCCATGGCGGAGAGTCCTTGCTGACCTTCCACACCCGTGTCGCCCACTGGCTCGACAACCTCGGCTCCGACTCCGGCGAGGACCCGGGCGGACGCGTCATCGCCGTGGCGGAACCCGACATCGTCCGCGCCGCCGCCGTCCACGCCCTCGGCGCCTCCCCGCAGTCGTTCTGGAGGATTGACGTACGGCCTCTGTCCCTCACCGAACTCAGCGGGCGCGGTGGCCGCTGGAATCTGCTCGCCGGCCGTCCTCTGCACACCCACACCGCCGCACCCTGAGGACCATCCGCCCGCCCCCGGCGCCGTACACCCGCACACGCCAGGCACCCCGGCAAACCCGGTCAGCGGCGCGCCTTGGCCCGGTCCAGCGCGGCGACACCCACCGCCGCCAGACCGATCTGGATTATCCACTCGATCCAGTCGGGACCGTCCGTATCGGCGACACCGACGGCCGCTGCCAGAGCCGTACCGATCAGGGCCGCGACGATACCGACGGCGATCGTCCACAGCACACCGATGTGCTGGCGCCCTGGGACAACGAGCCGTCCCAGCACACCGATGACGATGCCGATCACTATGGCCGTGAAAATACCGGAGATCTCCATATCCGCTCCTTCTCACCACATTCGCTGCCGTTCGTGGTGTCTGCCAGAACGTCTGCCCGCCGAATACGCGTTCAGTCCAGGACTGCGATAGCTCGCCAGTTCGGTTTGAGTAACGCGGGCGGTGGAAGGGCGAACGTCCACGGGACGTCCTGAGATGTCCCGAGACATCCCGAGACGCTACGGACGGCTCCAGTGCGGGTCACGTCCCGTCGCGGCCAGCAGCACCTCGAACGGACCGGCGTCCTCCGCCACCGGCACCGGCTCCCCGAACATCCCCATCTCCCGTGCCGTCGGCGCCAGCGCCGCGAACTCCTC
Source organism: Streptomyces sp. MnatMP-M17 (assembly GCF_900091995.1). Lineage (GTDB taxonomy): Bacteria > Actinomycetota > Actinomycetes > Streptomycetales > Streptomycetaceae > Streptomyces. Next base: position 8,526 of record NZ_FMDK01000152.1, on the reverse strand, counting down.
GCCGAGCATCTCGACGAGCGCCGGATCCGGCTCGTACGGCTGTCCCGTCGCCCGCGCCAGATCCCACCCGTGCACGGCCAGGTCGCCGACCACCATCGCGCCCACCGTTCTGGCCGGCAGCCCCATGGCCCCCGAGGTGCCCTCCTCGGCGCCCGGCGCGCCCCAGGCCGCGACGAGCCGTACGGTCTCGTCGGCGAACCGCTCGCGCCACTCACCCTCCAGATGCTCCGGGGCGACACCGAAATCGGCGTCCTTCTTGGCCGCCAGCGCCTGGAAGTTGACGACGACCTGGAAGAGATGGTCGGCCAGGGCGTGCACGTCGTACTCACTGCACGGAGTCGGTGCGGTGAGCTGGTCGTCGGTGATACCGCGAATGACGGTGACGGTACGGTCGGCCGCCACCTCCAACAGTTTGCTGATCTTGTCGCTCATGGCCCCGACCGTATGAACCGACTGCTCCCGGCGTCTTGAACAAACGCGACATAGGATCTGCCCATGGCCGGTCCACGGCGCGACACCCGGGGCATCGTCGACGCTCCCGAGCTGTTCGCGCGGGTACGTTTCCGGCGCCGCGAACCGGCGCCGGCCCTGCGGCCGTATCTGGAGCACTACTGGCTGATCGACTGGGATCTGGCCCGGCCGTACGTCTCCCATGTGGTGCCGCATCCCTCGGTGAACGTGGTCTTCCAGCGCTTCGGACACGGGCCCGACAGCCCGCCCTTCGCCGAGGTCGCGGGCATCGGCCTGGAACTTTTCGCACAGCGGCTGGAAGGGCGGGGCCGGGTGTGCGGAGTGCAGTTCAGGCCCGGAGGCTTCCGGCCGTTCGCGCCGCGGTGGCCCGTATCGGAGTGGACGGGACGGCGGGTGCCTCTCGGCGAGGTCATGCCGGCGACGGACGCGGACATCGAGGCGGTGCTCGGCCCCGCCGAGGACGCCGCCGAGGACGCCGCTGAGGACGCCAGAGTGGCCGCGCTCGACACATACCTACTGGCGCTCGGCCCGCGGCCGGAACCAGGGGCCGACCACGCCATGGCGCTGGCCGACCGGATCAGGACGGACCGTACGATCCGGCGCGTGGCGCAGCTCGCCGAGGCGGAAGGAGTCTCGACGCGCTCCCTGCAACGGCTGTTCGCCGCGTATGTGGGCGTGGGACCGAAGTGGGTCATCCTGCGCTACCGGATCCATGAGGCACTGGAACGCGCCGAGTCGGACGCGGGCACGGGCACGGTCGCGACTACGGACAGTGGCCCGGCCTCGGACCCGGCCGCCGGATCGGACTCCAACCTGGCCGCCGACCCGGACGCCGGCTCAGCCCCGGCCCCGGCCCCGGGCCGACAGGTCGACTGGGCGGAGCTGGCCTCCGAACTCGGCTACAGCGACCAGGCACATCTCGTACGTGACTTCACGGCGACGGTCGGAGTACCGCCCACGGCGTACGGCCGCTCGGGCCTCTGAACCATCCGCTCCACGCCCTCACACCCACACCCTCGCCCACAGCTCCGGCTCATATGTCAGACCCCCGTCCTACAGTGCTCGACATGGAGATCAAAGCACCGCACGTACGGCTCGAACCGTGGTCGGAGACCGATCTCGGCCTTCTCCGCGCGGCGAACGCGCCCGAAATGATGACGCATCTCGGCGGCCCCGAGACGGAGGAACAGCTTGTCAAACGGCACAGACGGTATGTCGATCTGAGCGCGGACCGTACGGGCAAGGGCCGTATGTTCCGCGTCGTGCTGCTGCCGGGCGGCGAGGCAGTCGGCACGATCGGGTTCTGGGAGAAGACCTGGCAGGGACAGGAGGTGTACGAGACGGGCTGGGGGATTCTCACCGCGTTCCAGGGCCAGGGCATCGCCGCCGCGGCGGCTGCGGCCGTGGCGGAAATGGCGCGGGCCGAGAAGAAGCATCGCTATCTGCACGCGTTCCCGTCCGTGGGCAATCCGCCGTCGAACCGTCTGTGCCTCAGGGCCGGTTTCTCTCTCCAGGGCGAATGCGACTTCGAGTTCCCGCCGGGAAATGTGATGCGCTGCAACGACTGGCGGCTGGACCTTGAGCCCGGCCTCGACCCCGGCCTTGAGTCCAGCCCTGAGCCCACCGAAGCAGAATGACGCCGCCACTGCCCCGACGCCCCGGAATACCCTGGCCCGCTCCCCGCCTCCAATGACATCCTGACGGCGTGAACGGACCGGAGATCCAGATCAGCTTCGCCTCTGAGCTGCGCCTCTTCGTGGCAGCCGAGCGGCGCCAGGGACGTACGGCCGTGGTCACCGACGGTAAGTCCACACTCGGCCATGCCGTCGAATCACTCGGTGTCCCGCTCACCGAGGTCGGGGCACTGCTCGTCGACGGCCGCGAAGTGCCCGTAGCGCATATCCCCGCCGCGGGCGAGACGGTCGAGGTACGAGCCGTGAGTCGGCCCCAGCGCGTGCCGGACGCGCCGTTGCGCTTCCTGCTCGACGTCCATCTCGGCACGCTCGCTCGGCGGCTGCGGCTGCTGGGCGTCGACGCGGCGTACGAGAGCGAGGACCTCGGGGATCCGGCGCTGGCCACCCTCTCCGCCACGGAACGCCGCGTGATGCTGTCCCGGGACCGCGGGCTGCTGCGGCGGCGCGAGATCTGGGCCGGAGCGTATGTCTACAGCGACCGACCGGACGACCAGCTCCGGGACGTACTGGAGCGCTTCGCGCCCGTCCTCGCGCCCTGGACACGCTGTACCGCCTGCAACGGCGAACTGGGCACGGCCGACAAGGACTCCGTCCAGGAGCAGCTGGAGCACGGCACACAGCGTTCGTACGACGTCTTCGCGCAGTGCCGGACATGCGGCCGGGTGTACTGGCGCGGCGCGCACCACGCCCGGCTGGCGGCGATCGTGGAGGAGGCGGTACGGGAGTTCGGCAACGCGGCGGCGTAGCAGCGGAGGCGACGACACGTCCGCGGATCGCCGAAGGACCACCTGGAAGGCACCGGAGATCAGAAGCGGAGATCAGAAGACGTACTTGTCGCCCGTGTCCGGAGCCGGCACCCGGTGCTGATGGTTCTCGGAGTTACGGTCGCTCGCGCCGCCGTTCCAGGCCGTGTCGATCCGGACGACCACCTCGTCCGGCCGCCCGTCCGTCCTGAGATCGACCGTGGTCTCCGGGCCTCGTCCGCCCGCCCGGAGGTGGCCCGTACGGCACAGCGCCACCCGGTCTCCGCTCCAGTGACAGGCAGACGGCAGAGGCTGGCCCGGCGGCAAGCGATAAATCGTCAGCCCGACGCCTCTCCGATCACCCGCATGGCAGGCTGTTCGCATGCTCGTGCTCCGCTCCGCCGCCCTCTTCCTGATCGCCGCCGTCTTCGAGATCGGCGGTGCCTGGCTCGTCTGGCAGGGCGTGCGCGGTGACGGCAGTGGAGGTGGCGGCCGGGGCTGGATCTGGATCGGCGCCGGAGTCATCGCCCTGGGCGCGTACGGCTTTGTCGCGACGCTCCAGCCCGACGGCGAGTTCGGCCGTATCCTCGCCGCGTACGGCGGGGTCTTCGTCGCGGGCTCGATCGCCTGGGGCATGGTCGCCGACGGCTACCGTCCGGACCGCTGGGATGTCACGGGAGCGCTGGTGTGTCTGGCCGGTATGGCAGTGATCATGTACGCACCCCGCGGCCACTGAACCGTGAACTACGGGGCCTCACGCACCGGCCCGCACACCGGTCCGCGCTCCGGACGGACAGCACATCGGCCCGCACCGCCTGCCTATCCTGGCCCCACATCGATCACACGCGCGAGGAGTACGTCATGACCGCCGCGGGGAGCCCCATCGCCGTCATCACCGGAGCGAGCAGCGGCATCGGCGCCGCCACCGCGCGGCAGCTCGCCGCAGCCGGCTATCACGTCGTCGTCACCGCCCGCCGCAAGGACCGTATCGAGGCGCTCGCCGCGGAGATCACCGCCGCGGGCCGTCTCGCCACGTCCTACGCCCTCGATGTCACCGACCGCACGGCGGTCGATGCCTTCGCCGCCGAACTCGGCGGCTTCCCGTCCGTAAACGTCCTGGTCAACAACGCCGGAGGCGCGCTCGGCGCCGATCCCGTGGCCACCGGTGACCCGGCGGACTGGCGTCAGATGTACGAGACGAACGTCATCGGCACACTGAATCTCACCCAGGCCCTGCTGCCCGCCCTCACGGCGAGCGGCGACGGAACGGTCGTCGTCCTCTCCTCCACCGCCGGTCACAGCACCTACGAGGGCGGCGCGGGCTATGTGGCCGCCAAACACGGCGCGCGTGTCCTCGCCGAGACCCTCCGTCTGGAAATCGTCGGCACTCCGGTCCGGGTGATCGAGATCGCTCCTGGAATGGTCAAGACGGAGGAGTTCGCCACCACCCGCTTCCGCGGCGACGCCGAGAAGGCGGCGAAGGTCTACGCGGGCGTCGCGGAGCCCCTCACCGCCGACGACGTAGCCGACACGATCACCTGGGCGGTCACCCGCCCCAGCCACGTCAACATCGACCTCCTGGTGGTCCGCCCCCGAGCGCAGGCGTCCAACACCAAGGTCCACCGAGAACTCTGATCACTCGAAGGCCCGAAGCCGGGATTGCCCTCCCGGCCTCGGGCCCGACCACCAGAGACCCGACCACCAGAGACCCGACCACCAAAGACCCGACCCTCAAAGGAGGCGGTCCTCCCGTTGACCGAACGCGAGCGCGCTCGACGCACTCGACGTTCAGCCCTTCACACAGATGACCTGCTTCAGCTTCGCCACGACCTGCACCAGGTCCCTCTGCTGATCGATGACCTGCTCGATCGGCTTGTACGCGGCCGGGATCTCGTCCACCACGCCCGCGTCCTTACGGCACTCCACACCCCGCGTCTGCTCCTCCAGGTCCCGCGTGGAGAAGCGACGCTTGGCCGCGTTGCGGCTCATCTTCCGGCCCGCGCCGTGCGAGGCCGAGTTGAACGACGCCACGTTCCCGAGGCCCTTCACGATGTATGAACCGGTGCCCATCGAGCCCGGGATGATGCCGAAGTCCCCGCTGCCCGCACGGATCGCTCCCTTCCGTGTGACCAGCAGATCCATGCCGTCGTAACGCTCCTCCGCCACATAGTTGTGGTGGCAGGAGATGACCGGGTCGAAGGTCACCTTGGCCTTCTTGAACTCCTTGCGGACCACGTCCTGGAAGAGTCCCATCATGATCGCGCGGTTGTACTTCGCGTACTCCTGCGCCCAGAAGAGATCGTTCCGGTACTCCGCCATCTGTGGTGTGTCCGCGATGAAGACGGCCAGGTCCCTGTCGACCAGGCCCTGGTTGTGCGGCAGCTTCTGAGCCTCGCCGATGTGGTGGTCGGCCAGCTCCTTACCGATGTTCCGGGATCCGGAGTGGAGCATCAGCCAGACCGATCCTGACTCATCAAGACAGAACTCGACAAAGTGGTTGCCTCCACCGAGCGTTCCCATCTGCTTCGTGGCACGTTCCTCGCGGAATTTGACCGAATCTGCCACTCCTGCGAACCGCTCCCAGAAGTCGTCCCAGCCTGCAGTCGGGAAGCCGTACAGCCGGTGCGGGTCCACCGGGGTGTCGTGCAGACCCCGGCCCACCGGGATGGCCTGTTCGATCTTGGAGCGGAGGCGGGAGAGGTCGCCCGGCAGGTCGTTCGCCGTCAGGGACGTCTTCACCGCGGACATTCCGCAGCCGATGTCCACGCCCACCGCCGCCGGGCAGACCGCGCCGTGCATCGCGATCACCGAGCCAACCGTCGCGCCCTTGCCGTAATGGACGTCCGGCATGACGGCCAGGCCCTTGATCCAGGGCAGAGTGGCAACATTGTGGAGCTGCCGCATCGCGCCCTCGTCGACCGCCGCGGGATCCGCCCACATACGGATCGGGACCTTCGCGCCCGGTATCTCTACATACGACATAACCCCTCGATTCCCCCGAAAGTCTGAATAACGCAAAAACCGGAACCGGGACCGTCAAAGGAGACAGCCGACCAGCGTCGACGGCGGTGCGTGCGATAGACATTGTGTCCATCGACCGTCATCCGGCGGCAAGCAGTTTTCGCGCGGAACCCCGCGCTGAACCCCGTACAGAAGGGAGCCCGGGACCGTGCAGCCCAAGGCGCGACACGCGTACCTACCCGGCCTGGCGGCGCTCCTCGTGGCGGTCGTCGCGGGTTGCTCCGGCAGCGGCGCGGACGACGGCTCGGCCGCCGACCCCAAGGCGGGCAGTCCCACCACCGCCACCGCGGCAGCCCCCGGCAAGTACCGCACGCTCCGCGAGCCCTGCGGCGCCGTACCGCGCTCCATGCTCAAGGATCTGCTCCCCGGCGCGGCCTCGCTCCCCGAGGACCAGCAGGCGAAGGTGTACGGAGGCACGGCCGCCGTGACATACGACACGGACCGCCGCGTCGGCTGCAGCTGGAAGGCCGACGGCACCGACGCCTCCCACCAGCTCGTGATCGATCTGGAACGCGTGGTGTCGTACGACCCGGCCGTGAGCGACGACGACCGGGCGCAGGAGGTCTACGCGAAGAAGGAGACCTCCGCCGCGCTGCCGCCACCGAGCGGCACGAGCACCGGATCCACGCCCAGTACGGCCGGTACGGCCGGTACGGCCGGCAGCTCGTCCCCCACCACCGGATCGGCCGGCGATCCCAAAAACGGCGACCCCAATACCGGTACGAATCCGAACACAACGACACAGACCGGCCCCTCCTCGTCGGCCGTTCCCTCCGGCGGCGCCTCGGAGTCGCCCGGATCGCCCGGATCAGCGGGATCGCCCTCCGAGACCCCGCCCTCCGAGGGCCTGGAGCCCCGCCTCCTGGACGGCCTCGGCGACGCCGCCTTCCTGAACGACGTCCTCGCGCGCTCCGGTTCGGCCGCGCAGCACCGCACGGTGAGCGTGGTGTTCCGCACATCCAATGTGATCGTGACCGTCCGGTACACCGAGCAGCCCGCGCTCGCCGCCGGCGCACCCGACAGCAGAGAACTGCAGGACAGGGCCCAGGAATTGGCCAAGAGACTCGCCGAGGAGCTCGACGAGTAACGGTTCCGTCCGCGTCCCCGGCCGCTCCTCGGCCAGGGACGGACCCCGGCTCCAGGACGGCTCCGGGACGACTTCAGGTCGTCCTCGGAGCGGTTTCAGGCCCCGCGGCCCCGGCTCGCCGGTTACCGTGGCCGATCGGACCGTACGACAAATGGTCGTACGAATGGCCGCACAAATGACCGGCCGAACGACCGGACGAACGACCGAGTGAAGGAACCATGCACCGATCAGCCTCGCGACTCACCCGCATACTCGCCTGCGCAGCCGTTCCGGTGATGCTCGTCGTCGCCGGCTGCTCGTCCGGCTCCGGCGGCGGCGACGCCGACGGCTCGTCCACGAGCCCGACCGCCCAGCCGTCCGCGACGGTCGCCCCGGCCAAGTTCACCGGGCTGCCCGACGCCTGCGCGACGCTCGGCCGCAAGACGATCGACTCGCTCGTGCCGAAGGCCAAGGTCAAGGGCGGTACGGCCGGCAAATCCAGCGATATCACCGCGCGTGCGAGCTGCTCCTGGAACGGTCTGGACGACAACGGCGTCAAGGGCTCGCAGTACCGCTGGCTCGATATCTCCCTCACCCGCTACGACTCCGACGTGACACTCGGCAGCGGCGCCAAGCGCGCCACCGAGTACTACACGAAGGAGGTCGCCGGGGCCAAGGGCACAGAGGGCGCCAAGGAGCTCAAGGCGACTCCGTCGAGCGGTATCGGCAGTGAGGCGACGACCGTCACATACTCGCTCAAGAAGACCGACGAGGACTTCTCGTACGCCACGGTCGTGGCCCGTACGGAGAACGTCGTCGTGACCCTGACCTACAACGGCGCGGGATACGCGGGCGCGAAGTCGCCCAGCATCGCCGATATGTCGAAGGACGCGGTGAAGGCGGCAAAGGAGACGGTGGCGGCAGTGTCCGCCGGCTCCGGGCAGACGCCCGCCACCGGTGAGTCCTCCGCGCAGGAGTCCGCCAAGGCCGAGTAGGGCGTTTTCTCCACTTTTCCACGGAGCCCGGCCCTCTTCCGAGGGCCCGGCTCCCCTACCCGCGCCACGTCATGCGCACACATGTGCCAGGCTGTGCCCGCCGGATGTCGGGCCGTCGGGTGCCGGTTGTCGAGTACCTGACCGACTGCCCGACGTCGAACACGGCGTCACCGGGCGCCGCACGGCGTCATAAGGAGTCGTTTACGGGAGGGGATCGCGGGTGGCCGCGATGCAGCTGACACGCACGCACCGGATACTCATCGGGGTCGTGGTCTTCGGAGCGGTCATCATCGCCGCGATCGGCTTCGCGGGGTCCTACGCCGCCGTACGCGAACTCGCGGAGGAGAAGGGCTTCGGGCAGTTCTCACTGGTCTTCCCGATCGGTATCGACGCGGGCATCTGCGTCCTGCTCGCGCTCGATCTCCTGCTGACCTGGATCCGTATCCCCTTCCCGCTGCTCCGCCAGTCGGCATGGGTCCTGACCACCGCCACCATCGCCTTCAACGGCGCGGCGGCCTGGCCGGACCCGCTGGGCG
>NZ_FMDK01001083.1 GCF_900091995.1 Streptomyces sp. MnatMP-M17 | reverse complement strand
GGAACGGCGCGGCCGGCACTCGCCGCGGCTCCCGCGCCGGCCCCCGGCCAGGCTCCCGCTCCCGTAACACCTTCCGCGCCGGTCCCGCTGCCCGTACCGCCCGTGCCGTCCTTCACCGGCCGGGCCGCCGAGCGGGCGGCGATCAACGCGAGCCTCACCTCCGGAACCTCCGCCACCGTCGTGGTTCTCTCCGGAGCCCCGGGCATCGGCAAGACGGCACTGGCGCTCCAGAGCGCCCATGACTGTCAGGACAGCTTCCCGGGCGGTGTGTTCGTCCTCACCATGACCCGTCCCGACGGATCGTCCGTCACTCCGGCCGAGGCGATGGCGGACCTCCCGGCGCCCGGCGCCGCCGCCGGACGGACACTGATCGTCCTGGACGATGTCACCACCGCCGACCAGGTACGCCCGCTGCTCCCGGCCGCGGCCGGCGGCGCGGCGGTCGTCACCAGCAGACGCGGACTGGCCGGACTCGTGGCCACCCACGGCGGCACGGTCCACCGGCTCTCCACGCTGGATCCCAAGGAGTCCGAGGAGCTGCTGGCCGCCGCCCTCGGCCCGGACCGGGTACGTGCCGAGCCCGCCGCCGCCCGCGAACTGGCCCGTGTCTGCGGTCACTTCCCGCTCAGTCTGCGGATCGCCGCCGCCCGGCTGCTCACCCGTCCCGGGCTGCGCATCGAGGACTGTGTGGCCTGGCTGGCCGAGGATCTGCCGGCCAGGCTCTCCCTCGCCGACGACCCGAGGATGTCCGTACCGCATGTGTTCGGCCGGGCTCTGCACCGGCTGGAGCCGCGCTGGCAGCAGGCCTTCCGCCAACTCGGCGACCAGGAAGGGCTGTTGCTCTCCTCCGGAGTGCTCGGCGACTCCGCGGAGGCGGAGGAGGCGCTGGAGCGTCTCGCCGACGCCGGACTGCTCGAAGAAGGGCCTCCCGGCCCTTACCGCATCCATCAACTGCTGAAAATCTACGCGCGTCGGCAGGCGCGCGAATGGAACCGGAACCAGACGGCCACAGCGCCCCACTGACGGGCCATGCCCGAACTCGCACGATCCGGCCACCTTGACCACGCCACGTATCCAGGGGTGTCATCCACATGGGCTCAACCTATGAAGCCGTCGCCACGACCCGTCCGCGTATCCGCCGGGACGTCCTGTTCACCGAGACGGCGGACGGAGTGCTGTTCCACAACGCCGACGGCGGGTTCCAGCTCACCGCCAGGTCCGCCTACCGCTTCGCCACACTGATCGTCCCGCATCTCACCGGAGAGCACTCGGTCGCCGACATCTGCCAGGGCCTCGGCGACCAGCAGCGCGCCATGGTCGGCGAGCTGGTGAAGAGCCTGTACGAACGGGACTTCGCCCGCGCGGTGCCGCCGGCCGGGGCCGAGGTGGTGGAAACACCGCCCGATGTGGCCCGGCGCTTTGCCCCGCAGATCGCCTATGTCGACCACTACTCCGACGACGCCGAGGTCAGGTTCCGGCGGTTCGCCACCGCACGGGTGGCCGTCCTCGGCGACGATCTCGTCGCCCGCTGGTGTGTGCTCAGCCTGATCCGCAACGGCTGCGCCACCATCGGTGTACGGCCCGGACTCGACGGCGAGGCCAGGGAGATCATCGAGAGCGAGGCACGGGAGGCGGCGGACGACGGCTGCCCGGTGAGCCTTGTCGACCTCGGCGCGGACGATCCCGGACAGCCTCTGGGCTGGCCGGACCTCGACGCGTACGACATCGTCGTGGTGACCGGTGGACCGGAGGCGCCCGGGCGGCTGTTCCCGCTGCTGCGCGCGGGCGTTCCCGAGGGCCGTACGCTGCTGCCGGCCTGGTCCTACGGCCATCACTCGGTGGTGGGACCGCTGATGACGGCCGGGGCCACGAGCTGCTGGGCGTGTGCCGCGCTGCGTATCGGCTCCCACGACGAGGCCGCTGCCGCCGCCGACATCTGGAGCGCGCTGGCGCTGCCCGGCACCGTACCGGCCGGTGCCCTTCCGAGCCGTCCGCTGGCCGCCATGATCGGCAATCTGCTCGGCTACGAGATCTTCCGGATCACCACCGACGCGCTGCCGGCCGAGACCGCGGGCCAACTGATCGTGCAGGACATGAGGTCGCTCGATGTGTCCGCCGAACCGCTGCTGCCGCACCCGCGCTGTCCCTTCTGCGCCGGCGCCGATGGAGGCGCTGACGGTCGGGCCGACGGAAGTGCCGTATCGACAGTGGCCGTTGATGCGACCGCGTCCGTTGATCTCACCACGGCCGGGAGCGACACGCTGCCGATGCCGACGCTCGCCACGGCCCGGGACGCCGACGCCCTGGTGGAGGAGTTGAACCGCCGCTCGGTGCTGGTCCGGCCACGGGCCGGCGTCTTCAGCCGGTTCGCCGACGAGCCGCTCACCCAGATCCCGCTCAAGGCCGGCGTCGTCGAGTTCGGCACCGGCCACGGCGCCGCGCGCCGGGTCGCCGCCTTCGACGTCCACCATGTCGCGGGAGCCCGGCTGCGGGCGCTGAACGCGGCTGCCGAGGTCTACGCCGAGCATGTCGTGCCCACGGCGGGTGTACTGACCGGTGACCGGCTCGCGGCGGTACGCGCGCGGATACGCGCCGTGGAGCCCGTGGCGCTGACGACCGTGGGC
>NZ_FMDK01000285.1 GCF_900091995.1 Streptomyces sp. MnatMP-M17 | reverse complement strand
CCTTCCCGGGCCGCTCGGCTTCCCGCCGCCACTGCGCGTACCGCACGGCCTCGCCCAACGCCCGTACGGCCCGCTCGGCGGCGGGATAGGCGGGAATGCGCGGGACGGCGCCGTGACGGAGCCCGGCGCCGGGCGGCTGGGTCGGTGCGGCGTCATCAGCGGGTTTGGCGGCAGAGCTCGACAGGCCCGGCGTCGCCGGAGGTGAGAGGGCCTCCGGGAGGCCGTCGATTTCCACATGGACCACCGCGACCGGCTTCGACGCGGTGCGTGCGGTCGCCTCGCGGAGAGCCGTGCCCAGGGCGCCGCCGTCGGTGGGAGCGGGCGGGCCCGTCTCGCCGACGTGCGGGATCGCGGTCACCACGACCGCGTCGCACGCGTCGTCGGAGAGGGCGTCCGCGAGCGCCGCGCGGAAGTCCGCCGGCGTCGCCGTCGTCGTGAGATCGCGAGGGCGGAGCGGGCGCAGGCCTTCGGAGAGGCAGGCGTCATAGGTGAGCAGGCCGAGCGACTCGGAGTTGCCGAGGATCGCGACGCGCGGCCCCGCCGGCAGCGGCTGGCAGGCCAGCAGCAGCCCCGTGTCGACCAGTTCGGTGACCGTGTCCACCCGGATCACTCCGGCCTGCCGCATCAGCGCCGAGACCGTCGCGTCCGGGATACGGGTGACCGGCACCGCGTGCCCGGGCGGTGCGCTGCCGCTGTGACGCGCGCCCTTGACCACCACGACCGGCTTCACCGCCGCCGTGCGCCGGGCGAGCCGGGTGAACTTCCTTGGGTTGCCGATCGATTCGAGATAGAGCAGGGCGACATCGGTGTCCGGGTCCTCGTACCAGTACTGGAGGATGTCATTGCCCGAGACATCCGCGCGGTTGCCCGCCGAGACGAAGGACGACAGTCCCGCGCCACGCCGGTAGAGCCCGGAGAGCAGCGCGATCCCGATCGCGCCGGACTGCGTGAACAGACCGATGTGCCCGCGCTCGGGCGGCTCCGGCGCGAGCGACGCGTTCAGCCGTACGGCATCGGCGGTGTTGATGATCCCGAAGGCGTTCGGTCCGATGATCCGCATTCCGTACGAACGTGCCTGCCGCACCAGCGCGCGCTGCCGCTCCCTGCCCTCGGGACCGCTCTCCGCGTAGCCGGCGGAGAGGACCACCAGTCCTCGTACACCGTGTTCGCCGCAGTCCGCGACCACGTCCGGCACCTGTTCCGCCGGTACGGCGAGGACCGCGAGATCGACGGGTTCACCGATCCGCGCGACGGACCGTACGGCGGGGACGCCGTCGATCTCGGTCCTGTCCTCCTCGAAGGCGTGGTTGACCGCGTACATACGGCCGGTGAAGCCCGCGCCGAGCAGATTCCGCAGGACCGTACGGCCGACGCCACCGGGCGCGCGTCCCGTACCGACGACGGCGACCGACCCGGGCGCGAGCAGCCGCTGCACCGAGCGCGCCTCGGCCCGCTGTTCACGGCCACGCTGCACCGCCAGCGACTCGGCGGTCGGTTCGAGATCGAGCGTGAGCCGTACGGAGCCGTCCTCGAAGCTGCGCCTCTGTGTGTATCCGGCGTCCCGGAAGACCTTGATCATCTTGGTGTTGGCGGGCAGCACCTCCGCGGCGAAGCGACGGATGCCGCGCTCGCGGGCGACCGCCGCGATGTGCTCCAGCAGGGCGGAGGCGATCCCGCGTCCCTGGTGCGCGTCCTGGACCAGGAAGGCGACCTCGGCCTCGTCGGCGGGCGCGGACGCGGGCCGCCCGCGGCCGTCGATGCGGTCGTACCGTACGGTCGCGATGAACTCACCGCCCACCGTCACCGCGAGCCCTACCCGGTCCACCTGGTCGTGGTGGGTGAAGCGGTGCACATCCTTCGCGGAGAGGCGCGGGTAGGGCGCGAAGAACCGGTAGTACTTCGACTCGTCGGAGACCTGCTCGTAGAAGCTGACCAGCCGCTCGGCGTCGTCCTCGGTGATGGGCCTGATCCGGGCGGTGCCCCCGTCGCGCAGCACCACGTCCGCTTCCCAGTGATCGGGGTACGCATGGACCGGCGGGGTCTCCATGGCCAAAGCCTACGGCGGGGGGCGGGACGGGGGCGGACCAGGTGGACCGCACATCACATGAGAGTCTGGGCCGGACATCGTTTTTCAGACTTTTGAGACTTGAAGGGCAACACCATGGCTGAGCGCCGCGTCAATGTCGGCTGGGCCGAGGGGCTGCACGCCCGTCCCGCGTCCATCTTCGTCCGGGCCGCCACGGCGGCCGGCGTCCCGGTGACGATCGCGAAGGCCGACGGCAGTCCCGTCAACGCCGCGTCGATGCTCGCGGTGCTCGGTCTGGGCGCGCGCGGCGGCGAGGAGATCGTGCTGGCCTCCGACGCGGACGGCGCGGACGCCGCTCTGGACCGGCTGGCGAAGCTGGTCGCCGAGGGCCTGGACGAGCTGCCCGAGACGGTCTGAACCGTACGGGCCGCGAGAAGGGCCCGGCCGTCATTTCGCACGACGGAGCCGCGGTGCGCTGAATTCGGCACACCGCGGCTCCGTCGTTTTCGTGCGGGCAGCGGAGAATAGGCCGCGCTATTTCATTTCTTTGTATACGGCGAGAATGTTAAGTGCGAGCACTCGCGGTGTTTACAACATGTTGCGAAACCCTCACCTTTTCCCGGCC
>NZ_FMDK01000589.1 GCF_900091995.1 Streptomyces sp. MnatMP-M17 | reverse complement strand
CGGCAGGTCGTCGCCTCGGGGCGGGCGGCGGCCTGCCGTACGGGACCGTCCGGGCGGCCGAGCGGCCCGGACGGCTGCCATCCTGGGCGCATGGCGGAACTCAACGGCCGGCCCGTCGGACTCGACGAGATCACAGCGCTCGCGCTCACCAACTACGGGCACTTCACCACGCTCCGCGTGGAGGACGGGCGCGTACGCGGACTGGCCCTGCATCTCGACCGGCTCGGCCGGGACTGTCCGGCGCTGTTCGGGGCCGAGCTGGACCTCGACCGGGTACGGACGCTGCTGCGCCGGGTAGCGCCGGCCCAGGGCGCGGCCACGGTACGGGTCACGGTGTTCGATCCGGCCCTCGACATCGGGCATCCCGACCGTACCGGCGACCCGCACATCCTGGTCACACACCGTCAGGCGTCGTCTGCGTCCATGCTGCCTCTGCCGCCACTGCGGGTGCGCTCCGTCGCGTACGTCCGGGACGCGCCCGAGGTGAAGAGCGTCGGACTCTTCGCGTTGCTGCGCCATCGCCGTGCGGCCCGGCTCGCCGGATACGACGACGCGCTCTTCGTGGACGGTGACGCGCTGATCTCCGAGGGCGTGACCTGGAACATCGGCTTCTTCGACGGCGACACGGTCGTCTGGCCGGAAGCCGTCCAGCTCGCCGGAGTGACGATGCGGCTCCTCCAGGAGGCCCGCAAACATCGTGTCGCGCCGGTCGCGCTCGCGGAGGTCGGATCGTTGGACGCGGCGTTCGCGACCAATGCCGCCATCGGAGTGCGGGGCATCACGGCGATCGACGGTACCGAGTTCCCGGACCGCCACCCCGCCGTGGACCTGCTGCGTGAGACCTATCTGGAGCAGCCGGGCGAGCTTCTGTAACGCGCCGCCCGCCGACGTGACGCGTAACGCACGTTACGTGTCGGAGCGAGCCTGACCGCCCGCCAGCCGTAGCTGCTCCTCCTCCACGATCCGGCGTGCGATGTCCCGGTCCGCGACATCGATCGCGTCGGGCGTGGCGTCGGCCATCTCGCTGCGCCTGGCATAGGCGTCGAAGAGGCGGTTCTTGTCGGCGAGGATGTCCAGCAGGCGCTGGTCCACGCTGTCGACCGCGAGCAGCCGGTGCACCTGGACCGGACGGACCTGGCCCATCCGGTGCGCGCGGGCCACCGCCTGGTGCTCCAGTGTCGGTTTGATCTGTGGCTCGCAGAGGATGACGACCGACGCGGCCTGCATATTCAGCCCGACACCGCCCGCCTGGATCTGGCTCAGCAGCACGGCGTGGCCCGGGACCGCGCCGAAGCGGTCCACGATCCGCTGACGGCGGTCCGCCGGGACATCGCCGGAGAGCGGCCCGAACACGCCCTCGCCCAGGGCCTCGTGAACCGCCGTCAGCACCTCGCGGAAGTACGAGAAGACCACGACCTTCAGCTCGTTTCCCGCGGCCTCTGCCACCAGCTCCCGCAGCCGTCCCAGCTTGGCCGAGGTCTCCGGCCGCGCGTACGCCGCCCGGCGCATCCGCATGAAGTGCGCGTCGGCCACCGCCGCGCGATAGGCCGCCAGATCCTCGGCGCTCAGCTCCTCCCACTCGTCCACCCGCACCAGCGCGGGCAGCTCGGCGAGGACGTCCTGCTGGTTACGGCGCAGATAGGCCGGCGCTACCGCGCGGCGGAAGGCGTGCGCGCCCGCGACCGCGTCGATGCCCTGGACGGCCGGGGCCAGTTCGGGCTGGAGACGCCGGATCAGACTGCGGAACTCCGATACGCGGTTCTCCATCGGCGTACCCGTCAGAAACAGCACATGACCGGCCTGTCCGGCCCAGCCGGACATGGCGCGGGATCTGCGGGTGTCCGGGTTCTTCACATAGTGGGCCTCGTCGACGACGAGCATATGCGGCTCGGCCCGCCGCCCTCCGGCCTCGTCCTCGCCCTTGCCCCCGGGCTCCTTGTTCCCGGGCCCCTCACCGGCTCCCAGCGGCGGCAGCGTATGCAGCGAGTCGAAGGTGGTGACCGCGACCCCGCCGCGCTCGCGCCACTCCGTGAACGCCTCCTGCCGCTCCGGGCCGTGCACCGGAATCGCCCGCAGCGTGCTCCGGGAGCCGATCTCCCGGGTCCAGTTGATCAGCACACTGCTCGGGCAGACCACCATGAAGTGTGTACCGCCACGGGCCGCGAGATGCGCGAGCGCCGCGATGGCCTGCACGGTCTTGCCGAGTCCCATCTCGTCACCGATGATCACCCGCCGCTGGGCCAGCGCGAACCGCGCCCCGAACGACTGGTAGCCGCGCAGCGACACCCGCAGCCGGGTGTCGTCCAGCGGCTGGGCCCGTACCCGCCCGGCGATCTCGGACGGCAGGAAGCCCTCGGCGGCGGCGACATCGGGAGTCCCGCCCGCCGTCTGCGCCAGCACGCTGTAGTACTCGGCCGAGCGCAGCTCGAAGTCGATCCAGGCCTCGATCTCCGAGGCCGGCTCCCGCAGCAGATCCACCGACATCTGCGCGAGCAGCAGCGGCACTTCGGCCTCCGCCGTCTCGTCCAGCAACCGTCGGATCCGCTTTACCGCGCCGAGCGCCCGCGCTCTGCCGTCCCGTCCCGACAGGGCGATGCGCAGCCGGCCGCGCGCGGGAGCCGCCTCCGGCAGCAGCGCGCGC